>CAJYRH010000299.1 GCA_913776795.1 uncultured Pseudorhodoferax sp.
AGTGATGATGGGCTCGGCCGCAATGTCCTCCAGCGTGAGCCGTTCCTTGGTGGCCAGCGGGTGGTCCTTGGGCAGCACGAGCACGTGCTGCCACTCGTAGCAGGGAAGGGTCAGCAGCTCGGTGTAGCTGGACAGGGATTCGGTGGCGATGCCGATCTCGGCCACCTCGTCGATCAGCATGCGCGCGACCTGGTCGGGCGCTCCCTGGTGCAGGCTCACGTTGACCTTGGGGTAGGCCTCGCGCAGCCTGGCCACCGGCACGGGCAGCACGTAGCGCGCCTGCGTGTGGGTGGTGGCGATCGACAGCGTGCCGCTGTCCTCGGCGCTGAACTGCTCGCCAATGCGCTTCAGGTTGCCGACCTCGCGCATGATCAGCTCGATGCTGCGCAGCACGTGCTGGCCCGGTTCGGTGATGCGCTTGAGGCGTTTGCCGTGGCGCGCGAAGATCTCGATGCCGAGTTCCTCTTCAAGCTCGATGATGGCCTTGGACACCCCGGGCTGCGAGGTGTGCAAGGCCTTGGCGGCTTCGGTGAGGTTGAGGTTGCGCCGCGCGGCCTCCTGGACGAAACGGAACTGGTGCAAATTCATAATGATTTCGCCTAACGACGGCGATCATTATGTCGCAATCGTCTATAGAGAAGCCAGGCGCGCGAACAGGTCGAGTGCATCAGGATGCTCACCCACAGGCGGCAGTACCGTGATGGTGACGTCAGGGCAGCGTTCCCGCAAGGCTCGTACCAAGGCAGGAAGGTCTTCGCGCGCGTGGCGCCCCATTCCAAGGAACATGGGCAGCACGCGCAACTCCATCACACCCATGTCCACGAGCTCGGCTGTCGCGGTCGCGAAGTCGGGGGCGCACAGCTCCAGATAGGCACAACGCACAGCCGGCGCGCCGGGCACACCGGCGATGCGCGCTGCCACGGCTTCGATGGGGCCGCGCCAGGCCGCGTCGCGCGAGCCGTGGGCGAACAGCAACACGCCCTTCATCGGCGCAGCACCAGCCAGCCGAACGCGCCCAGCGACACGGCGCTGTAGATCAACCCCGGCGCAGCGGCGGTCAGCCAGGGCTGCCAGTTCTGCAGGTTGCCGATGTAGCCGAACACGTTGTTGAGCAGGAAGAAGCTGATGCCTGCCATCACACCGCCGAACACGTAGCCGGCGATGCCCGTGTTGCGAAAGTGCAGGTAGGCGAAGGGCAGGGCGAGCACCACCATCACCACGCAGCTGATCGGGTAGAACACCTTGCGCCAGAACTCGATTTCGAAGCGCTGGGCCGATTGCTGGTTCGCGTTGAGGTGCTGGATGTACTGGAACAGGTCGATGGTGCGCATGCGGTCCGGCTTGAGCAGGGCCGTGGTCACCATCTCGTAGGTGATGCCGGTCGGCCATTGCAGGGCAGGCAGGCGCTCGCGCTGCACGCTGGCCTCGTCGCCGGCGTGGCGGTAGGTCGTGCGCTGCACGCCGCTCAGTTCCCAGCCGCCACTGGCAAAGCGGGCGCCGTCGGCCTGCACGGCGGACCGCAGCGTGTTGCCTCCGTCGAATTCGAAGATGCGTACGCCCTGCATCTGCCCGTCCGGCGTCAGCGCCGCGACGTTGACGGCGTAGGAATGCTCGCGCTGCCCTTCCTTGAGCCAGGCGCCGGTCTGGCCGATCGTGATCCGGCCCTGGTAGCGCGCCTTGAGCAGTTGCGCCATGCGGTCCGTGGCCGGTGCCACGTAGTCGCCCACGGCGAAGGTCAGCAGCACGAAGCCCAGGCCGAGCGCCACCAGCGTGCCGAGGGCGCGCCAGGGTCCCAGGCCGCTGGTGCGCAGAATGGTGTATTCGGAGCTTTGCGCGAAGCGCGCCATCACGAAGATCGTGCCGATCAGCAGTGTGATGGGCAGCAGCTCGTAGAGGTGGTTGGGCACCAGCAGCGTAACGTACAGCAGCGCGTGGGTGAGCTGGTAGCCGGCCGCGCCGTACTTGCCGATGTCCGACAGTTCGTCGACGAAGTCAAAGAAGAAGAACAGCGCAAGGAAGCCGAGCGTGACGAAGCCTACGGCCGTCAGTTGCTCGCGGTAGATCAGGCGGCGGATGGTCTTCATGCGGATGCCACCGGGCGGGGCAGGGGACGGCCGCGGCGCATCCAGGCCAGCAGGCTGAAGCGGTGGTGGCGCTGCGCCAGCGCCAGCAGGCCGAGCAGCAGCACGCCACCGTGGACCAGCAACACGAAGGTGCCGAACCCGGCGCGGCCGCTGGCGATCCAGTTCTGCCCCAGGTTGATCAGGTTGTAGTAGGCAACGAAGGCGAACAGCGAGAGCACCAGGTTGCCGCTGCGCGCCGAGCGCGGGTTGCCGCTGGACAGCACCAGCGAGAGCAGCAGAAAGTTGAAGGCCGCAATCGCGAAGCCGATGCGCCATGACAGTTCCGCCAGGTTCACCCGCGTCGGTTCGGCCAGCAGCGCCATGGTCGACAGCGTGCGCGGGTTCACGCGTTGCGCAGACCCTGCCTTGCCGTCGCCGAGCCGCGTGCCGTACTCCTCGAACTCGCTGATGCGCAGCGACTCCTTGCCGGCAGTCGTCTCCAGGCGCTGTCCGTCGGTCAGAAGCACAAAGCGCCCGTCAGCCCGGATCTCGGTGCGGGCAGAGCGGGCCGAGGTGACCGACTCTTTGTTCGCGTCCTGCGCCGACATGAAGACGTTGTTCACGTTCATCGCGTCGGGCGAGTCCTTGTCGACGAAGAACACGCGGCTGCCGTCGGCAGATTCCTGGAACTGGCCAGGCGTCACGCGCTCCACGTCGCTGCGCTGCTCGAAGCGCGTGCGAAGTTCCTGGATCTGCTGGTTCGACCAGGGCCACACCACCAGCGCCATGCTGGCCACCACGATCAGCATGGGCCAGGCAAAGCGCAAGAGCGGCACGAGGAGCCGCGCCGGGCCCTGGCCGGCGGTGAACCAGATCACCATCTCGCTGTCGCGGTACATGCGCGACAGCGTGGCCACGCAGGCCACGAACAGGCTCAACGTGAGGATGGTGGGCAGGTGCCCGAGGATGGTGTAGCCCAGCACCTGCAGCACATCGGACGGGTTCACGCGCCCGCGCGAGGCCAGCCGCAGCGTGCTGATCAGCAGCATGGTCATCACGATGGTGATGAGGGCGACGAAGGTCGCGCCGAAGCTTCTGGCCAGCTCTTTGCGCAAAGAGGAATGGAATAACATCGCCAGCCGAAAAAAGGCTGGATTATGAACTTCGAACTCAAGTCCCTGGACGCTGCGGGATGTGCCGCCGCCAAGTGCGATGCACTGCTGGTGCTGGTGCCCGAGGCACCTGTCGCGGGCGCGAATGCACTGTCCGGCTGGATCGCGCAGGCGCGCAAGTCCGGCGATCTTGACGGCAAGGCCGGCAAGACGCTCGCCCTGTACAAGCCCCAGGGTGTGGCTGCCACACGCGTGGTGCTGGCCGCCAACGGCGACGGCAACGCCCGTGCCGTGCGCCAGGCCGTTCTGGCCGGCATGGGAACGCTCCGCCAGGCCCGGCGCCTGGTGCTGTGCTGCGCCGGCCCGTGGACCGAAGGCGCACTGCGCGCGGCGATCGCCGCGGTGGCCGACGCGAGCTACACCTACACCGCCACCAAGTCCAAGCCCGAACCACGCAAGTTGGCCCAGGTGGTCGTTGCAGTGGCCGAGGTCGCCAAGGCGCGTGCCGCGTTCGAGCAGGCCGTGGGTCTGGTGGCCGGCGTGGAGTTCGCCAAGGAATGGGGCAACCGCCCCGGCAACCATGCGACGCCCACACTGATCGCCAACGCCGCCAAGTCGCTGGCCAGGCACAGCAGCATCAGCTGCGAGGTGCTCGGCCCGCGCGAGGTGGCCAAGCTCGGCATGGGCAGCTTCATGGCCGTGGCCCAGGGCTCGGAGGAGCCGCTGCGCTTCGCCGTGTTGCGCTACAGCGGTGCCGCGCGCAGCGTGGCGCCCACGGTCCTGGTCGGCAAGGGCATCAGCTTCGACACCGGCGGCATCTCCATCAAGCCCGCTGGCGAGATGGACGAAATGAAGTTCGACATGTGCGGCGCCGCCAGCGTGCTGGGCGTGTTCCGGGCGCTGGCCGAGATCAGGCCGGCCATCAACGTCGTGGGCCTGATCGCAAGTTGCGAGAACATGCCCGACGGCCGCGCCGTCAAGCCAGGCGATGTGGTCACCAGCATGAGCGGGCAGACCATCGAGATCCTGAACACCGACGCCGAAGGCCGGCTCATCCTGTGCGATGCGTTGACCTATGCAGAACGCTTCAAGCCCGCGGCCATCGTCGACATTGCCACGCTCACGGGTGCCTGCGTGGTCGCGCTGGGCGGGGTGCGCAGCGGCCTGTTCTCCAACGACGACGCGTTGGCCGACAAGCTGCTGGAGGCGGGCGAGAGCGCGCTGGATCCGTGCTGGCGCCTGCCGCTGGACGACGACTATGCCGAAGGCCTGAAGACCAACTTCGCGGATGTGGCCAACGTGGCTGGTCGTGCCGGCGGC
Organism: uncultured Pseudorhodoferax sp.; assembly: GCA_913776795.1. The sequence goes on from CAJYRH010000299.1 coordinate 4,496, forward strand.
GCGGTCACCGCCGCCAAGTTCCTGCAGCGCTTCGTCGGCAGCCGTCCCTGGGCCCACCTGGACATCGCCGGCACCGCCTGGAAGGGCGGCGCCGCCAAGGGCGCGACCGGCCGCCCGGTCGGCCTGCTGCTGGCTTACCTGCTGGGCACTGCGGCGGCGGCGGCGCCGGCCGCCGCCAGGAAGCCGACCGCGCGCAAGCGCACCGTCAGCGCCTGACGCCGGTGCAGCGGCGCGGCCAGCGGGCATGACCGAAATCGCCTTCCACTTCAACGCCCCCGACAAGCTCGCCTACGCCTGCCGGCTGCTGCGCAAGGCCGTGGCCGGCGGCGCGCGCGCCGTGGTGAGCGGCCCGGACGACATGCTGGCCCGGCTGGACCAGCTGCTCTGGACCTTCTCGCCGCTGGACTTCGTGCCGCACTGCATGGCCGGCAGCCCGGCGCGCGTGCTGGCGGCATCGCCGGTGGTGCTGGCCACGGACGTACTTCAGTCTCCGGCTTTGCCCGTGCTCGTGAACCTGGGCGGCCTGATCCCGGCCGGCTTCGAGCGTTTTGAACGCCTGATTGAAGTCGTCAGCAACGACGAGGACGACCGAACGCTGGCGCGTGGGCGCTGGAAGCACTATGTTGCGCGTGGCTACGCCATCGTGCGTCACGATCTGGAACTCAAGGAGTGAGGCCATGAGCGATGCGCCCCGCACGCCGCCGCGCTACGTCCCGGTGCTGACCGAGGTGGTCGACGGCGCGGCCCGCGCGGAGCCCATCGTGCCACGTGCGCAGCCTGCGGCGCCGGTCCCCGTCCTGCGTTCGTCCCTGTCTCCTGCGCCACCGCCGCCAGCTGGGTCCGCCGATGCGTCCACGCTGGAAGACCAGTTGCTGCACCGCCTCATGCAGCGGGTGGATCTTGTGCTGGAACAGCAACTGCAAGACGCCGTGGCCAGCATGGTGCTGCAGCACACGCACGCGCTGGTGCCGCGGCTTCGCGAGGAGATCGAGTTCGTCGTGCGGCAGGCGGTGGCCCAGGCCGTGGCGGCGGAGCTGGCGCAGCGTCCGCCTGCGTGAAACCCCTAGTGGCATTTCTGCCGACCGGTCGGGGCGGGCCCATAAATTGCATACCGGTCGATGTATAAACCTGTTCTTTCGTTTTTCCCTGTTTGGAGGATTTTTATGCAGTTGAAATGGACCGCTGTCGCCTTGGCCGCCATGGTGCTCGTGGCGTGTGGCAAGAAGGACGAGCCGGCACCTGCGCCCGCTTCTGCGCCCGCTGCGGCCGCCCCTGCTGCTGCGCCCGCCGCCGAGACGATCACCGTCAAGATCGGCCATGTCGGCCCCACCAGCGGCGCCATCGCTCACCTGGGCAAGGACAACGAGATGGGCGCGCGCATGGCCATCGACGAACTCAATGCCGCCGGCTTCAAGATCGGCGACAAGGTCGCCAAGTTCGAATTGCTGGCCGAAGACGATGCGGCCGATCCCAAGCAGGGCACCTCTGTCGCCCAGAAGCTCGTGGACAGCAAGGTCCAGGGCGTGGTCGGCCACCTGAACTCTGGCACCACCATCCCGGCTTCCAAGATCTACAGCGACGCCGGCATTCCGCAGATCTCGCCGTCCGCCACCAACCCCAAGTACACCCGCCAGGGCTTCAAGACCACGTTCCGCGTGGTGGCCGATGACGTGCACCTGGGCAGCACGCTGGGCAAGTACGCCGTGGGCGAGCTGGCCGGCAAGTCGGTGGCCGTGATCGACGACCGCACGGCCTATGGCCAGGGTGTGGCCGAGGAGTTCGAGAAGGCCGTCAAGGCCGCCAACGGCAACCTGGTGGGCCACGAATTCACCACCGACAAGTCGACCGACTTCAACGCCATCCTGACCAAGCTCAAGGCCGCCAAGCCCGACGTTCTGTTCTACGGCGGCATGGATGCCGTGGCCGGCCCGATGCTGCGCCAGGCCAAGCAACTGGGCCTGCCGGTCAAGTTCATGGGCGGCGACGGCATCTGCACGGCCGAGCTGGCCAAGCTGGCCGGCGACGCCATGGGCGACGGCCAGGTCGTGTGCGCCGAAGCCGGCGGTGTGGACGGCGACCTGAAGGCCGGCCTGGACAAATTCAAGGCCGACTTCAAGACCAAGTTCAACGTCGACGTGCAGCTGTACTCGCCGTACGTGTACGACGCGGTCAAGGTGCTGGCCACGGCCATGCAGAAGGCCGGTTCGCCCGAGCCCGAGAAGTATCTGCCCGAACTTGCCAAGATCGAATACAAGGGCGTGACCGGCAACATCGCCTTCGACGAGAAGGGCGACATCAAGAATGGCGCGCTGACGCTGTACACCTACAAGGGTGGCCAGCGCGAGCAGCTCGCCGTCGTGCGCTGATCGCTGCGCGATCACCCACCACAAGGGGCCTTCGGGCCCCTTGTGCTTTCAGGTCCGGCGTGCAGCCTTGGCGCTGCGCTGCAGGCGGCGCGGGTCGAGGGCCGCCGCCAGTCGGGCAGGCAGCGGCAGTGGCTCGCCGTGCAGGCGCGCGGCGATCAGCTCGGCCGCCAGCGGCGCCAGCGTGAGTCCACGGGCGCCGAGCGCCGTCAACGCCCACAGGCCCGGCGCCCACGGGCCGGCCAACGGGAGCCGGTCCGGCGAGACACAGCGCACGCCGGCCCATCCCGCGGGCGCCGGCTCCTGGGCCAGTGCCTGGGCCGTGGCCGGCAGCAGTGTCTGCAGCCGCTCGAGGTTGTAGGCTTGGTCGGACTCGCGCAGGTCCGTGGCGGTGTCGCCGCGTTCGAAGCTCGATCCGCTGAGCCAGATGGCGCCCTGCGCACCGGGCACGGCCGGGATGAAGTGGCCATGGCCGTTGACCGGCATGGCCGGCACGGACAGCGTGGGCGGGCAGGGCCCCATGCTGATCTGCCCGCGCACGTTCTGCAGTCCGCCGGCCTCGAGCAGCGCGGCGCTGCCGATGCCGGCCGTCACGACCAGCAGCTCTGTGCTGTGCAACGCATGGTCGCGGCCGTCGCGCAGCGACCATCCCTGGGGCGTGGCCTGCACCCTGCTGGTGCGGCAGCCGCCCTGGAAGCGAATCGCCGGATGGTCGAGCAGGGCCGTCACCAGCCGCGCCGGACGCACCCAGCCCGCCACGGCGTGCCATTGCGCCGGCGCATCGGTGGGCAGGCCAGCGGCCGACAGCTGCGCCGCATCGGCGGCGGCGCTGAACCCATCGCCCGGCGCGGCCGCAGGGCGCGCACCGCGCAGGCGCCTTTCCAGCACGCCGGTCAGGGCGTAACCGTCGCCGTCGCGCAGCAGCGCTTGCAGCAAGCTGGCGGTACAGCGTGCGCCCGCGCGCGACAGCTGCGTGGGCAAGGTGTCGCTGGCGGCGTCATGCGGCGAGAACAGGCCAACGGGCAGGCCCGAGGCACCGGCAGCGGGATGCGCGCCAGCGTCCAGCACCAGCACCTGCCAGCCGCGCTCGGCGAGCGCGCGCGCCGTGCAGGCACCGGCCAGGCCGGCACCGAGCACGGTGCAGTGGCCCGGCCGGGCGGGCGGGCCATCGTCCTGCCAGGGCTGCGGACGTGACCTGGGAGTCCAGGCCGGCGCGTAGGTCGCCTCCAGCCGGTCGCGCTTGGGCGGGATGCCGGGCACGCGCTCGACCGTGAAGCCGCATTGAACCAGGCCGTCCCGCACCGCACGCGCGATGCTCCAGGTGGCCAGCCGCGTCCCGCTGCGGCAGCAGCGCGCCACGGCCTTGAGTGTGTCCACGTCCCAGATCTCCGGATTGCGCGCCGGACTGAATCCGTCAAGGAACACGGCGTCGGCCTGGCATACCAGCTCACGCAGCATGGTCCGCGCGTCGCCGATGGCCAGTGTCAGCAGCACGCGGCCCTGGTCCAGCCGCAGCCGGTGCAGGCCGGGCCGCAAGCCCCAGTAGGAGTTCGCCAGTTCGTCGGCCAGCGCCCGCAGTTCGGGAAAGGCGTCGGCGCTGCGGCGCAGGTCATCCGCCGCGACGGGATAGGCCTCGACGGACACGAAATGCAGCCGTTCCGGCCGGTCGGGGTCGGCGCGCCAGGCGGCCCACGCGACCAGGAAATTCAGGCCCAGGCCGAAGCCGGTTTCCAGGATGGTCCAGTGCGTCCGACCGGCCCACGCCTGCGGCAGTCCGCAGCCGTGCAGGAAGACGCCCCGGGCCTGCGCGAGTCCGGCTTCGGAGCGGTATCGGTCACCGAAGCGCGGGTTGTAAGGAGCGCCATCCGCCAGCCACGCGATGGGCTCGGCCACGGCCGTTCAGGCGCTGGGTGGGACGTAGCCCTGGGCCATGTCGGCACCAGCGCCAAAGAAGTGGTTCTCCATCTGGCGCGCGAGGTACTGGCGTGCGCGCTGGTCGGCCATGTTGAGCTTGTTCTCGTTGATGAGCATGGTCTGCTGCTTGAGCCAGGCGGCCCAGGCCTCCTTGCTCACGTTCTGCCAGATGCGCTTGCCCAGCTCGCCCGGGTAGGGCGGCAGGTCCAGGCCTTCGGCCTCGCGGCCGAGTTTGATGCAGTTCACCATGCGTGCCATGTCGATGTTCCTTGGGGTGCGGGCCGCAGGAGGGCCCGTGTCTGATTGCGATTGCGGGCGCGGATTATCGGCCGGCGAGCAGGCCGTCGACGATCAGCGCCCAATGCTCCGGTGCGACCGGCGTGATCGACAGCCGGCTGCCACGCTGCAGCACCACCATCCCGGACAGGCCGGGGTGCGCGCGCAGTTCGGCCAGCGGCAGCAATCGCGTCTTGCGAAGCGCCTGCACGTCGCGCAGGAGCCAGCGCGGCGCCTGCGGCCTAGCGGCGGCATCGTGGTAGGGTGAACTCGGGTCGAACTGCGTCGGATCGGCCCGCACGCCGGAGGCGATGCGTGCAATGCCCGCGATACCAGGCTGGGGGCAGCTGGAGTGGTAGAACAGCACGCCGTCGCCGACCTGCATGCCGTCGCGCATGAAGTTGCGGGCCTGGTAGTTCCGCACGCCGGTCCATGGGACGGTGCAGTGCGGGGCCGCCAGCGCGTCGTCGATGGAGCATTCGTGGGGCTCGGACTTCATGAGCCAGTGGTTTGGCGTGCCAGGGAATGCGGCGGTCATGGCGGCAGGTGTTGTGTGCAAGCCGCGCAAGCATGCCACAGCGTGCTGCGCCGTTCTCCTACAGGGACGGTCGCAGCACAATGGCACACTCCGCCCGCCGTCACCCCATCTTGCCCGTTCACGCAACCCGCTCCATGCCAGCGGACGCTCTCCCTCCCGACCTCAACGCCTGCGACCAGGAGCCGATCCGCTGGCCCGGTGCCATCCAGCCCCACGGCCGGATGCTTGTGCTGGATGCCCGGACCTTGCAACCTGTCGCAGCGAGCGATGGATGGCCGGCGGCCGAGCGCATGGCGCTGCTGGGCGCTGTCAATCGCACCGCGCTGGCGTCGTTGCCGGCCGTCGCTGCCGGCAGTTCCCCGATCAGCCTGGGCCGACTGCAGCTTCCGGGAGGTCGCGCGCAGGAGGTCTCTGCGCACCGCACGCCGGCCCATGTCATCGTCGAATCCGAGGATGCCGGTCCCGAGGACCAGGGCGTCGCACCGATCTACGCGCTGGCACGCAACTTCCTGCCACGGCTGCAGCAGGCGCGCGGCCTGCCGGCGCTGTGCAGGCTGGCCGCCGAGGAGATGCGCCGTCTCAGCGGGTTCGGCCGTGCGCTGGTGTACCGCTTCGACGACGACGGCCACGGAGAGGTGCTGGCCGAGACGCTGGACGACGGCTACGACAGCTACCTAGGCCACCATTTCCCGGCCGCCGACATCCCGCGCCAGGCCCGTGAGCTGTACCTGCTCAACCATTTCCGGCTGATACCCGATGCGCGCTACCTGCCAGTGCCCCTGCTGGGCCTGCACGGCAGCGCGCCGTCGCAGATCGATCTGTCCCAGGCCTTCCTGCGCAGCGTCTCGCCCGTGCACCTGGAATACATGCGCAACATGGGCACCCTTGCGTCGATGTCGGTGTCCATCGTCGTGGAAGGCCGGCTCTGGGGGCTGGTGTCGTGCCATGACCATGCGCCGCGCACGTTGCCGCTCGCCGCGCGTGCCGCCTGCGAGCACCTGGGCCAGTTGCTGTCGCTCCAGATCGGCGCGCTGCAGGCGGCCGAGGAGGCCGCCGAGCGCCTGGAGCTGCGCCAGCTCACGCTGTCGCTGGTGGCGCAGCTGGCGGAAAGCGACGGCACGCTGAGCCGGCTCGTGCAAAGCAACGGTCTGCTCCGGCTGGCCCGGGCCAGTGGCGCTGCGGTGGTTCTGGACGATGCCGTCTGGACCGTCGGCGAGACGCCGCCACCCGCCGATGTGGAGGCCCTGGCGCGCTGGATCGCCGCGCAGGGTGAAGATGTCTATGCGAGCGGCGCGCTCGCGCGCGACTTCGCCGGCAGCGCCGAACTGCATGGAGCGGTGGCCGGGGTGCTGGCCGTATCCATCTCGCAGGTGCACCGCCACGTGATTCTGTGGTTCCGTCCCGAGATCGTGCGCACGGTGCGCTGGGCCGGCAATCCGCGCAAGTCGGTGGACGAGCAGGGGCGCATCCATCCGCGCCGGAGCTTCGACAGCTGGGTCGAGCGGATCGGCGGACAGTCCGAACGCTGGCGCAGCGCCGAGGTCGCCGCGGCGCGTGAGCTGCGGGACGCCTTGATCGGCATCGTGCTGCGCCGGGCCCAGGAAATGGCCGACGCCGCCACTGCGCTCGGCCGCGTCAAC
>CAJYRH010000300.1 GCA_913776795.1 uncultured Pseudorhodoferax sp.
TGGTCACGGCGACGAACGCGATGACCAGCGCAAGCACGGTCTGCTCGTCTGCCGCGGGATCGAACCCCGGGTCGCTCGGCCCGACGAAACGCGCGGCCGCCATGCCCATGTAGTGCATGCCCGTGATGGCCAGGCCCATGACGCAGCCGGCCAGCAGGTTCAGCGCCTGGCTGCCCACGCGCAGCCGGTGCGCCAGCCCGAAGCGGATCCACAGAGCCAGCACCGACAGCACGACGGCCAACACGATGGAGGCGGCAAAGCCCAAGGGATCAAAGGCCAGCTGCGCATCCATGCGCATGGCCAGCATGCCGCCGTAGTGCATGGCGCCGATGCCGGCGCCGACCAGTACGCCGCCCAACAGCAATTGGCCAGCACTGAGCTGCGGACGTGCGATCAGGTGCAGCGCAGTGCCGGCGGCCAGGAGGCTGGGCAGCATGGACAGCAGCGTCACCCCGGGTGCGTAGTTCACGCTGGTGCACAGCTGGAAGGCCAGCATGCCGATGAAGTGCATCGCCCAGACGCCCGCGCCCAGGGTCAGTGCGCCGGCCCCCAGGGCGGCCCAGCGCGCTGCTGGCCGGATGGTGCTGCGCGCGCCGGTGGCCAGCTGCATCGCTGCCCATGAGGCCGCCACCGCCACCACCACCGAAAGTGCCACTAGCCAGGGGTCGAACTTCCCCGCGATCTGCAAGGCGGGCGGAATGTCTTCACGCAGGAACCACCGGGTCCAGGCGAAGTTTGGAAAGAGCGCCATGTCTATTTGTTACAAATTTAAACGCATTGAGCCTGGGATATGTTCGGCAAAAGCTCGGATACGCGCGCGCAAGGATTGCACGCACTGGCGATTTTTGTGCGGTACGCGGCGCGAGCGCGGCTGGATTGCGGGCCGTCAGCCGCCCAGCGGTGTGGCGGATCCGCTCAGCCGCACGGTGGCCTGCGCCGCGGTTTCGGGCTGGCTGTAGAAGTAGCCCTGCGCGCCGTCACAGCCGCAAGCGGCCAGGAATTCGGCCTGGTCCTGGGTCTCCACCCCCTCGGCCAGCACGCGCAGGCCCAGGCCGCGGGCCAGTGCCACCGTGGCATGCACGATGGCGGCGTCCTGCCGGTCCTGCGGCAGCGCCGAGACGAAGCTGCGGTCGATCTTGAGTTCGTCCAGCGGGAAGCGCTTGAGATAGGCCATGGACGAATAACCGGTGCCGAAGTCGTCCAGGGACAGCCGCACGCCCAATGCATGGATGTCGTGCAGCAACCCGATGATCTGGTCGCCTTCGCCCATGGCGACGGTCTCCGTGATCTCCAGCCGCAACAGCGCCGGCGCGATGGCGGCGTCGCGCAGCGCCAGGCGCACGACCTGCACGATCTCGCCGTTGGTCCACTGGCGCGCCGACACGTTGACTGCCACCGGCACGGGCTGCAGCCCGGCGGCCTGCCAGCGGGCAAGCTGCCGTGCCACCTCGCGCACGGCCCAGGCGCCCATGTCGACGATCAGTCCGGATTCCTCGGCCAGCTGGATGAACTCGGACGGCGGGATCTCCTGGCCCGGCACCTGTTGCCACCGCATCAGGGCTTCCATGCCGATCATGCGGCCAGTGTCGAATGCAAACTGTGGCTGGTAGTGCAGCTGCAGGCGTTCGTGCAGCAATGCCTGGCGCAGATCGACCTCGCGTGCCAGGCGGTCGTGCATGCGCGCGTTGATGTCGCTGGCCCAGATGTGAAAGCTCGCCTTGGGCTGGCCCTTGGCGCGGTACATGGCCATGTCGGCCTTGGAAAGCAGGTCCTCGATCTGCGTGCCGTCGCGCGGCACCAGCACCACCCCCACGCTGGCGGAGCTGGGCAGCAGGCGGTGGTTGAACTCCGGGCCCAGCGCCACGTCGCGCGACAGCGCGTCGACGATCTTGCTGGCGCCCAGGGCGGCGCCCTCGGGCCCGCCCACGTTCTCCAGGATCAGCACGAACTCGTCGCCACCCCAGCGCGCCACCGTGTCGGTGTCACGGCACAGGGCCTGCAGCCGCTGGGCCAGGACGCGCAGCATGGCGTCGCCGGTGCGGTGCCCCAGCATGTCGTTGATGTGCTTGAAGCGGTCCAGGTCGACGAACAGAATGGCTGCCACGCTGTGCTGGCGCTTCACGCGCGAGAGCGTCCGTTGCAGCTGCTCGTGCAGCAGCACGCGGTTGGGCAGGCCGGTCAGCGCGTCGTGGGTCGCGGCATGCTCGCGTTCTCGGGCCGCTTCCAGCGCGCCGGTCATGTCGGTGAAGACGAGCACGGCGCCATCGATCACACCATCGGTGGCGCGCAGGGGGCTGGCCGTGGCGCGCAGGCTGCGCACGCCGTCGGGCGCGCGCAGACGCAGCAGCTCGCGCACGCGCACGCTGACCCCCTGCGCCAGGCATGCGGTGATGGCGGCATGCAGCGCGCCGTGGCTCGGACCCTCCAGCGGGTAGGCAACGGCCAGCGGGCGGCCCTCCAGCACCCTCGGTGCGGCCTGTTGCACAGCGCTGAGGTTGGCGAAGCGCACGGTGTGCTCCGGCCCGTCGATGGTGAGCACGGCGTCGTCGATGGCACGCAGTGCTGCCTGCGCCTGCGCGCGCGCGCGCCGCTGCACGCGCCGGGCAGCGCGCGCGCGCAGCGCTTCGCGCACAGCCAGGGCCACCCCCAGGCCCGCCACCGGCAGCGCCGGGGGGAGCCAGCGCTGCTGCGTCAGCAGGGCGGAGCTGGCCGCCAGCGGAAGGCACAACAGCGCGCCGGCCAGCAGCAGGCGGGCTGGTGCCTTGCTGGGCCGCAGCGCCACGGCGCTGACCAGCAGCAGCGAGAACAGCGCGGCCAGCGTGGCGGGTACGCGCTCGACCGCCGCATGGTCGGGCGCCGGCAGCGCGGCCGCGCCAGCGGTGTCCGGCTGCAGCAGCTGGTAAGCCAGCAGGTCCAGGTGCTGCAGGCCGGCGGGCTGCCACCAGGCCAGCAGCACCGTGACAGCGACCGCAGTGAGCCACCACGTGGCCCGCGCGGCTGCAGCGCGCGCATGGTGACTACGGCCTTGCGCACCTGCGCCACCGGTCGGACCGACGGGGCGTGGGCGCGGGGAGGGCATGGCGACTTTGCAGCAGCAATGAAGAAGCGTGGATTGTATGGATAGAAGTCAAGGAATTACTTTGTATTCAATTGCAGATTCGAGTCTTACATTTGTTCAGGCCGGGCTGGACCGCAAACCGTAGGTTTTTCCACCCGCGAACAGGTACTCGACGCGCATCACCGCTGGCCCCTGCTCGTCCTTGAATGTGAAACCCACGGCCGCGACCCTGTCGCCCACCCGCATTTCCTCTGCCTGCCACGCGCGCATGCGCGTGAGCGGGGCCAGTTCCAGTTCCCAGCGCCGGTCCTTGCGCGTGGGCACGACGGCCTTGGCCAGAAGGGCCTGCCCGTCGACCCCTGCGCTCTGGGCGGGAAGCGCGCGCTGGCGCAGGTCGGCCGGCAGCGCCAGCGCTGCGGGCAGCTCGACCACCAGTTCGGCATGCGGATTGCGCCAGCGGCTCTCGACGACCTGGCCTTCCAGGTAGACCGGTCGATCCTGGTCGAAGCTGCTCCAGCCGTGGTGGGCGTGGGCGCGCTGCAGCGCCAGCGGGGCGCCCAGGCTGGCCAGCGCGATCAGCCGGCGGCGCGTGAGGTGCAGGGTCATGGCATCACTCCTTGGGTGGTGGGTCATTCGTAGGCAATCCAGCGGCCGCAGACGATGGCTGCGAGCCACAGGGCGGTGGAGGCCAGCATCTGCAGCCGGGCCAACCGGTCGAGCCGGGCCAGCGCGCCGCGGCTGTGGAACCAGGCGGCGTTGCAGCCGGCCAACGCCAGCAACCCCATCTTGACCACGAAGCTGCGGCTGGCCAGCAGTTCCGCCGGGTGGGTGGCGAACATCAGGAGGCCGCTGGCGGCGGCCAGCGTGAAGCCGGCGACGGCGAGCGTGAGCGACAGCCGCGCCAGGTCCGGCACCGGGAGCGCCGCAGCACCGCCGAACACGCGCACCTCCAGCGCCACGAGGTTGCCCAGCAGCAGCGCGATGCCGACGATGTGCGCGATCTCCAGGACGGGGTAGGCCCATGGGTGGGACTGCAGGGCGGCCAGGGCTTGCATGCGGCCATCTTCGCACCGGCCCGCGCCCCGCCGCGAATGCCCCCAGTCGGCGGCGACCTCAGTCGTCGGGCAGCCCGCCCTCGCGTGTCATGAGCGCCGCGGCCGAGGCGCGCGTTTCCACGCCCAGCTTGGCGTAGGCGTGCTCCAGGTGCTTGTTCACCGTGCGCGGCGACAGGCCCAGGATGTCGCCGATGTCACGGTTGGTCTTGCCCTTCGCCAGCCAGGACAGGACCTCGATCTCGCGCGGGGTGAGCTCGGCATCCCGCAGCCGCGAAGCCGCCTGCGGCCGCACCTGCAGGAGCGCCATGGCCTCTGCCATGCCGCTGGCGCCGATCCACTGCAGCCGCAGTTCCTCGCCGCCCTGGGTGGCCAGCAGGGCCGAGCCGCCGCCGGCCGCGCGCAGCGGCGCCAGGAATGGCGCCAGCCAGGCGGACCATTGCTCGGCCGGCCGGTCGACGAAGCGGCGCAGCCAGTCGGCCGCGCGGGGCGAGCGCCAGGCCAGCCGGTCCTGGTGGTCCAGCAGCAGCACGCCCAGGCCGCCCAGGTCCACGGCCTCCCGTGCCAGCCGCGAGACCCGCGCGTTGCGCACATGGGTCGCGAGTCGCGCAAGGACCTCTTCGATCTTGACCGGCTTGACCACGTAGTCCACGCCGCCGGCCTCGAAGCCAGCCACGATGTGCGCGGTCTCCGACAGCGCGGTCATGAAGATCACGGGCACGTGGGCGCGCTCGGGCAGTGCCTGGATGCGCCGGCAGGTCTCGAAGCCGTCCAGGCCGGGCATCAGCGCGTCCAGCAGGATGGCGTCGGGGGTCACCCATTCCAGGCTCTGCAACGCAGCCTCGCCGCTGCGCGCCACGAGCACGCCGTAGCCGGCGGCCTCCAGCGCGTCCACGAGGAAGCCCAGCGCGTCCGGCGCGTCGTCCACCACCTGCACGACCAACTTTTGCGGCGTGGCCGTCATTCCCGTTGCAACCATCTCAAAAGGCTCTCCAGGTCGACCCGGTCGACCAGCTGGCGCAGGTAGTCGCATTCGCGCTGCGTGGCGGTGTCGGCCGCGGCCATGCGGGCAATGCCGCGCTTGAGGGAGCCCAGATCGCCGATGCGGGCGAGCCAGATCAGTTCGGCCGTCGCTTCGTTGGACAGGGTATGGGCCAGCGGGGCCGCGGCTTCCTGCACCACCGCCGCGGGCGGTGCTTCGTGGATCCATTCCAGCTGCAGGTGCCGTTCCAGCTGCCCCAGCAGTTCGGACTCGGCCACCGGCTTGGTGACGAAGCCGTTGGCGCCGCTGCCGTCCAGCTGCTCGGGCGCGTGGAACACGTTGGCCGAGACCATCACCACGGGCAGGGCCGCGTGGCCGGCCTGGCGCAGTGCGCGGCAGGTCGCCCAGCCGTCCATGTCGCCCATGTTCACGTCCAGCAGCACCATGTCGGGAGGGTGGCCGGCCACGGCCTGCAGGCATTCCGGGCCGCTCGCGGCCTCCTGCGTGGCGAAGCCCAGCGGAATCAGGATCGCCGCCATCAGCTGGCGCTGCTCGGGCTGGTCGTCCACCAGCAGCAGGCGGCGCCGTTCGCCCAGGTAGCCGATCACGCGGCGGTGGTTCTCCACCTGGTGCTGGTCGATGGCGGTCAACTCGCGCATGTACAGCCGCAGCTTGAAGCAGCTGCCGCGGCCCACCTCGCTCGTCACCGACAGCTCGCCACCCATCAGGTCGGCCAGCAGCTGCGTGATGGCCAGTCCCAGCCCGGTACCGGGCTCGTGCGCGATGCGGCCCGAGGCGCTGCGCTCGAAGGGCAGGAAGATGCGTGCGATGTCGTGCGGCGCGATGCCCAGGCCGGTGTCCTCGACCTCGAAGCGCGCCACCTCCATGCGGTGCGACACGCGCAGCAGGACGCGGCCCTCGGCCGTGAACTTGATCGCGTTGCTGAGCAGGTTGAGCAGGATCTGCCGCAGCCGTTTGGCATCGGCCTGCACGTAGGCTGGCAGGGCGCGGGCCGGCAGCTCCAGCCGGAACTCCAGTCCCTTGGCATGGGCCTGCGGCTCGACCATGCGCACCAGGTCGTCCAGGAAGTCGCGCAGCGAAATGGCAGCCGGCTCGATGCGCATGCGCCCGGCCTCGATGCGGGCCAGGTCCAGCATGCCGTCGATCAGGCTGGAAAGGTGCTGACCGCTGCGCTGGATGGTGGCCACCGGGCCGCGCACGGCCTCGCTGGCGGCGCTGCGCAGCAGCACCTGCGAGTAGCCCAGGATGCTGTTGAGCGGCGTGCGGAACTCGTGGCTCATGCCGGTGACGAAGCGCGTCTTGGCCAGGTTGGCGGCCTCGGCCACCTCCTTGGCCTTCTGCAGCGCGGCGTCGGTGCGCTTGTGTGCGACGATCTCGGCCATCAGCAGCTGGTTCTGGTGGTTGGACTCGTCCTGCGCCACCTCGCGGCTCTCCACGCCCAGCACGATCCACCAGGCCCCCACGGCGAGCAGCAGCAGCGCCAGCGTGTAGACCTTCTGGAAGCCGGTGCGCATGCTGGCGCGCGCATGGCCGTCCAGGTCGGCGGCCACCACGTCCTGGTAGTAGACCAGGCCCATCACGGTGGACAGCAGCAGCACCAGCGCCACCAGCACCACGAGGTAGTGCGTGAGCCGGAAGTTGATGCGCCGCGCCATCACGCCCGGCAGCAGCGTGCGCAGCAGGTCGTGCGTCTGCTCCGACGCACTGGAGCGGCTCTTGCAACGGTCGTGGCAGCGCGACTCCAGCGTGCAGCACAGCGAACAGATGGCCGCGCCGTAGGCCGGACAGAACGACATGTCCTCCGATTCGAAGCGGTTCTCGCAGACCGAGCAGCGCACGCTCTCGCCGGCCTGCCACAGCGGCGTGCGCGGCCGTGCGATGTACCAGCGCCCGCGCGTGCCCCAGGCGATCAGCGGCGCAGCCACCAGCGCCGTGCTCAGGGCCAGCAGCGGCGAGAACGCGCGCGCGGCCGGCCCCAGCGCGCCTGCATAGCTGGCCACCCCCATGGCGCCCGCCAGCAGCGTGGCGCCCACGCCCACCGGGTTGATGTCGTACAGGTGCCCGCGCTGGAACTCGATGCCCCTGGGCGACAGGCCCAGCGGCTTGTTGATGACCAGGTCGGCCACCAGCGCGCCGACCCAGGCGATGGCGATGTTGGCGTACAGACCCAGCACCTCCTCCAGCGCGCGGAACACACCGAGCGTGAGCAGCAGGATGGCGATGAGCACGTTGAACACCAGCCACACCACGCGGCCCGGGTGGCTGTGGGTGAGCCGCGCGAAGAAGTTCGACCAGGCCAGCGAGCCCGCATATGCGTTGGTCACGTTGATCTTGATCTGCGAAACCACGACGAACACCACGGTGATCGCGATGGCCCAGGCCGGGTCGGCGAACAGCAGGCCGAAGGCGGCCAGGTACATCTGCGTGGGGTCCAGCGCCTTGTCCAGCGGCAGCTGGATCTGCAGCACCAGGTAGGCCAGCAGCATGCCGCCCAGCATCTTGAGCATGCCCGGCACGATCCAGCCCGGCCCGGCGGCCAGCACCGCGCCCCACCAGCGCCAGCGGTTGCGCGCCGTCTTCTCGGGCAGGAAGCGCAGGAAGTCGACCTGCTCGCCGACCTGCACCACGAGCGCGAAGGCCATGGTGGCGGCGGCGCCGAACATCAGCCAGGAAAAATCGCTCTCGCCCGAGGTGAAGCCCGACAGGCCCGGCAGCTGCGCGAACACGGCGGGATTCTTCACCGCGATGGCGATGAACGGCAGCACCAGCAGCGCCAGCCACAGCGGCTGTGTCCACGACTGCAGCCGGCTGATGAAGGTGATGCCGTAGGTCACCAGCGGGATCACCACCAGCGAAGACAGCAGGTAGCAGGCCGTGATCGACCAGCCGGTGAAGTACAGCTGCAGCGCCGAGGCCATGATGGCCGCCTCCAGCGCAAAGAAGATGAAGGTGAAGCTCGCGTAGATCAGCGAGGTGATGGTCGAGCCCAGGTAGCCGAAGCCGGCGCCGCGCGTGAGCAGGTCCATGTCGACCGCGTAGCGCGCCGCGTAGTAGCTGATCGGCAGGGCCGTGAGGAAAGTGACCAGGCCCACCAGCAGGATCGCCCACAGCGCATTGGCGAAGCCGTAGTTGAGCGCCATGGCCGCGCCGATCGCCTCCAGCGCGAGGAAGGAGACCGCGCCCAGGGCCGTGTTGGCCACCCGGAACTCCGACCAGTGGCGGCGCGCCCGCGGCGTGAAGCGCAGCGAGAAGTCCTCCATGGTCTCGTTGGCCACCCAGGTGTTGTACTCCCGGCGGATGCGGAAGATCTTCTGGGCGGGAGCGGTGGCGGGGTGGGCGTCCATGCAACCCAGGGCCCATGCAATAAGCGTACCTTTGCCACCGGGCGCGGCGCGGGGGCGCCGGCTTCGGCCGGCAAGGCACAGGCGCCGGCGGCTGCCTTGCACGCCGCGCGCAGGACGCAGGTCAGTCGTTCAGCTCCAGCACCGAGACGTGGTTCTCCGCCAGCGGCCAGCTTCGTCCGACGACGCGTTCGCCGTTGAATTCGGCCACCAGGGTGCGCGGCGGCCCGGCCGGCTTGGTGCGCGATACCGCCACGCCAGCACCTGGCACGGCGCCCGGCGGTGGCGACTGGCCGTCGAACGCCATCTGGTCGCGGCCCGGATCGAGGTAGCCGCGTGGCCGTGTCATCAGGGCCAGCGCAGGCGCGTTCCTGTCGGCCTCGGGCACGCGCTCGGGCCGCAGATGCAGCACCGTGGTCGAACGCGCGAACGGGCTGCGGTAGAAGTGCGTGGTGGCGTAGCCCGGCGCGCTGACAACGAACTCGTGGCGCGCCTGCGGGTCGGTCGCCACCGGGCCCCAGGCCCCGCCGGCCGCTACCACCGCGGTGTAGAGGGCCGGCCCAAGGCGCTCGCCCGTGGTGGCGTCGATGGTGAAGACCTCGATGCGTGCACCCGCCAGGCCGATGTTGGTGCCCGCGCCACTCACCTTGCCGGCCAGCGATATACGCGGCTCGGAGGCGATGCTGCTGCGCGCCGGTGCAACCCCCGTGATGAAGCGGTAGGCCGCGTCGAAGGCGGCAGGAGAGAACGAAGTCTCCCGGTGGTCGATGCGCGGGATCACGATGTTGGTGGCGCCCTTCAGCTCGGGGCCGGCGGCCGTGACGCCGGTGGCCACGCCGCGCTTGCCGATCCACAGGCCATCCGGCTGGGCGAACTTGTCGTTGCCGTCCGAACGCACCGTCATCCAGCGGACCGGGCCGGCGACCTCGTCGCCAGCGGCGTTTCGAGGTGCATTCAGTGCGCGGAGAAAGGGGCCGTGGCCCGCGAACTCGCTGCGGTCGGACAGGCCCTCGATGGGCACCGCCCAGACCCCGTGGTTGGGCGTGCCGCCCAGGATGGCGTGCGAAACCGTTCTCTCGCCGCCGCCGTTGGCGATGTAGTTGCGAATGGCATTGCCGCCGCGCGAATTGCCGATCAGCACGACCTGGCGCGCACCGGTGCGCGCCAGCACCATGTCGACCTCGGCGCGCAGGTAGTCCCGGTGCTCGGCGGTGGACGAGCGCCCGGGTTGTTCGCGCGTGTCGTCGTCGCGCGCGGTCGGCAGCGGCATGTCGATGGCGTGCAGCCGCTCGCGCGGCCAGCCGTTGGACTCGAAGCGCCACATCGTCGTCAACCACACGCCGGCGTTGTCGCCGTTGCCGTGGACGAAGACGATGGGGGGCCGTGTGTCGGTCCCGTCGGGCACGGGGGTGGTGGCGCATGCGGACAGCAGCAGCGCGGCTGCGGCCAAGACGAGGCGCCGGGTCGGATGGGACATGGAATCTCCAGAAACGCAGGAAGCGTGGGCGACGGGACGTCAGCGGGCTGCAGAGGATACGCTGACGTTACAGCGCCGGCAGCGACATGTGGCCCTGCGGCACGTGCCGGGTCGTCCACGGTGCCCGCGCATTCGCTCCAGACACCCGGTGCCGGTCTGCCGGCCATCAATTCCCGAGGATGGCGCGGCATACCTGCTGCAGCCCTTGCGCCACGGACGCAGGGCCGCACAGCCGATGCACCCAGGCCGCGCCGAACACGGACTGCAGTTCTGCCGCCGCCGGGCCATCCGGCGCGATGCACCGTGCCTGCACGCCGGCTGAACGCAGCGCATCCACAGCCCGCCGCGCATCGTGCAGCAGATGCCCGGGCTCGAAGACGTCGATGTCCCAGGGCTGGCCATCGCCCAGCAGCACCAGGCTGCGACGGGGCCCGGCCTGCTCGCCCAGAACGGCCTGCCCATGGCGCAGCGCTGCGCCCAGGCGTGTGGAGTGGCGCACGGGCAGGGCGGCGAGAGCCGCCGCATCACAAGGGGCGCCGAACTCCACCGCGCGCCAGTAGGCGACCTCGGCGCGGCCGTTGGACGCGAAGCCGTGCACGGCCACGCGGGCGCCCTGCGCCGTCAGACGCAGGGCCAACCCCAGTGCCACCTGCCGCTGGACGGCCTGCACGGTCAGAGGACCGGCACCCCAGGTGGCGAGCGTGGACTGCGACAGGTCGAGCAGCAGAAGCACGCTCGCGCGCACGGGCGGCACCGTGCGGCGGAACAGGCGCGCATCCCAGCTGCGGCCGCGCCGCCGGTCTGCGAGAGCGGCCACGGCGGCCTGCAGGTCCAGCGCCTCGCCTTCGGCCTCGGGCGGCAGGCTGCGGGGGCGGGGCGGCGGGGCCGCGCCGGTCCGCGCCACCGAGCGTTCCTGCACGCGGCACCAGGCCGTGCGCCACCGCCCCAGCCGCTCGTGCCACTCGCCGTAGTGCCGTTCGCGCAGCACGGGGGCGGCCAGCGCGCCGTCGTGGCCCACGGCGCTGGCCGTGGGCGCGCCGCCGCCCGCGGGAAGGGGCTCGGCATCGCCGGTGCGGGCGTGGTCCCACAGGTAGCTGTGGTCGTCGCGGTAGGCGGCACCGGTCACGTACTGGGTGTCGAAGGGCACGCGCATCTGGCCCAGCATGTTGGCCAGGCGCATCGCCAGGTCGGCGAAGGACTGGGGAGCGGCGTCGGCCGGCAACGCCCAGAAGCCTTGTTGTGCTCGCTGCACCCAGTGGTGGCCGTCGTGGGCGGCCGGGTCGGCGAGGGCGCGGTCCAGCCTTCCCATCAGGGCCGTGAAGCCCAGGCCCTGCACGGCGGTGCCGGGCAGGGCCGCGGCGAACCAGCGCCGCACGCCCGGAAAGTCGCGGGCCAGCAGCCGCTCGACGCGCGCGTCCTCGACGGCCGACAGCACCGCCAGCGCCATCGGCTTGCGCCCGCCCGCGACGCGCGCAACGGCTGCCGCGCCGGCGGCGAGGCCCGGCGGCACCAGCAGTTGCGCGGGGCCGAGCACCGGATGCGCCAGGCCGGGATGCGCATCGACAGCACAGGCGCGGCGCGCCAGCGCCTGCAGCAGCAGCCGCAGTGCGGCCGTGTTCACGGGTACAGCGCGTCCACCAGCGCGCGCAGCGCCTGCACGCGCTCGGGCTGGTCGGACCAGGCCTGCACCAGGGCCAGCTCGCACGCCGTCCGTGCCGGCATTCCCCGGCCGATGAGCTGGCCGGCACGCACCAGCATGCGCATGGACAGCGCCGGCTCGGCACCTTCGTCCAGTGCACGGGCACGTTCGGCCAGGCCGACCAGCCGCATCGCCTGCTCGGGCTCCAGGCCCGACTCGTGCACCAGGATGGCCACCTGGGCGGCCACGGGCGGTGCATCGAAGGCCATGGCCACGAAGCGCTGGCGGGTGGCGGGCCGCAGCGAGCGTCCTGGCTGCGGGTTGTAGGAGACCACCAGCTGGAAGCGCGGATGCGCACGCAGCAGCTCGCCGTTGCGTTCCAGCGGCAGCTCGCGCCGCGTGTCGGCCAGCGGGTGCAGCACGGTGAGCGCATCGGGCCGCACCTCGATGAGTTCGTCCAGGTAGCACAGCGCGCCGTGGCGTGCGGCCAGGGTGAGCGGCCCGTCCTGCCAGCGCGTGCCGTCGGCGTCGATGAGCCAGCGGCCCAGCAGGTCGCCGGCGGTCATGTCCTCGTGGCAGGCCACGGTGACCAGAGGCAGGCCCAGCGTCCAGGCCATGTGCTCGACGAAGCGGGTCTTGCCGCAGCCTGGCGGGCCCTTGAGCAGCAGTGGCAGGCGCAGCGCGCAGGCGTCCCGGAACTGCGCGACCTCGTCGCCGACCGGGCGGTAGTAGGGCGCGTTGGCCACCCGCCAATCTGCCAGCGGATCGGCCGGTGCCTGCAGAACGGCGCTCACCGGTGTTCGGGCAGCTGGTTCGGGATCCCGTCGATCGGGCACTCGGGCGTGCCCGGCGTGCTGCGCGTGATGGCCTCCACCTTCTTGCGCGTGCCCTCGGGATCCTTGATCCAGTCGGCGTAGAAGCCGTAGGGGCAGGCCGCCACGCCGTGCATGTCCTCGCCCGAGTTGATCTTGCCCGTATAGCCGCGGTGCAGCAGCTTGTAGAGGTGGTTCTGCGACTGCCCGTTCCGGCGCGCATCGCGGATCAGGTGCATGGACAGCTCGGCGTAGTTGATGCCCATCTCCTCCTCGCCGCACTCGCCCAGCGTGCGGCCGTCGAAGCCGATCAGCGCCGAATGGCCGAAGTACGAGTACACGCCGTCGAAGCCGGTGGCGTTGGCCACCGCCACGTAGCAGTTGTTCATGAAGGCCATGGCCTTGGCCACCAGCACCTGCTGCTCCTTGGCCGGGTACATGTAGCCCTGGCAGCGCACGATGAGCTCGGCGCCCTTCATCGCGCAGTCGCGCCAGATCTCGGGGTAGTTGCCGTCGTCGCAGATGATGAGGCTGATCTTCAGGCCCTTGGGGCCCTCGCTCACGTAGGTGCAGTCGCCGGGGTACCACCCTTCCACGGGCACCCAGGGCATGATCTTGCGGTACTTCTGCACGATCTCGCCCTGGTCGTTCATGAGGATCAGGGTGTTGTAGGGCGCCTTGTTCGGATGCTCTTCGTGGCGCTCGCCGGTCAGCGAGAACACGCCCCAGACCTTGGCCCTGCGGCAGGCGTCCGCGAAGATCGCCGTTTCCTCGCCGGGCACGGTGGCCGCGGTGTCGTACATCTCCTTGGCGTCGTACATGATCCCGTGCGTGGAGTACTCGGGGAAGACCACGAGGTCCATGCCCGGCAGCCCCTGCTTCATGCCGACGACCATGTCGGCGATCTTTCGCGCATTGGCCAGCACCTCGGCCTTGGTGTGCAGGCGCGGCATCTTGTAGTTGACGACGGCCACGCCGACGCCGTCCTTGCTGCTGGAAATGTCGCCGTGGCGCATCGCATGGCTCCTGTCTGAAATGGGATCGGGCCGCCAGTGTTCTCGCCTGTGGTGTGCCACGCACTACGTTGAATGACGTATTCGGCCTGCGCAGGGTCGCGGATACCTTCTGTTGCACCGCAGCACACCACCCACAGGGCTGCCAGATTCACCAACGCAACAGGAGCTTGTCCATGTCCGCTGATTCCCGTCCCGAGTCCGTCCTGCGCCGACGCATGCTGCAGATGGCCGCCATGTCGCCCTTCGCCGGCCTGTCGGCCGCTGCGCTGGCGCAGCAGTTCCCCACCGCCAAGGTCAACACCACGGGCCTGGCCATCACCGACACCGAGGTGACGGTCGGCCAGCTGCATTCGGCCACCGGCACCATGGCCATTTCCGAGACCGGCTCGATCCAGGCCGAGCAGCTGGCCATCGACCAGATCAACGCCATGGGCGGCATCCTGGGCCGCAAGATCAAGGTCATCAAGGAGGACGGCGCCTCCGACTGGCCCACCTTCGCCGAGAAGAGCCGCAAGCTGCTCGTCAACGACAAGGCCGCCTGTGTCTTCGGGTGCTGGACCAGTGCCTCGCGCAAGGCCGTGCTGCCGGTGTTCGAGAAGGAGAACGGCCTCCTGTACTACCCGACCTTCTACGAAGGCCT
>CAJYRH010000301.1 GCA_913776795.1 uncultured Pseudorhodoferax sp.
CCGATGCGCTGGTCGTCGTCGCGCTGGGCCGCATCGTGCACCACGGCGCCAGCGGCGGGTCGTTCAGCAGCAGCGGGCCGGTGCTGGGCAGCAGGCCCGCCATGGCCTTGAGCAAGGTGGACTTGCCGGCCCCGTTGGGGCCGACCACCGCGGTCCAGCTGCCGGCGGGCAGGCGCAGGTCCACGCCGTGCAGCACCTCGACCAGGCCCTGCGAGGCGTGCAGCTGGCGCGCTTGCAGGGCGATGCGCACGGCAGCGGCCGCGGCTTGGCCCGCGTTGCGCAGCCCCTCCGGCGGCCGGACGCCGCTCACAGCGTTCCGCCCCCGCCGGCGCGGGTGCGCTGGCGCATGAGCCACAGCAGGTAGGTGCCGCCCAGCACCGCCGTCAGCACACCCACCGGGAGCTCCTGCGGTGCGATCAGCCAGCGCGCCAGGATGTCGGCGGCCAGCAGCAGCACGCCGCCCGTGCCCGCGGCCAGCAGGATCAGCCTGCCATGCGTGACCTTGACCAGCGAGCGCGCCAGGTGGGGCGCCGCCAGGCCCACGAACGCGACCAGGCCGGTCTGCGCCACCGCCGCCCCGGTCGCCAGGCCCAGCGCGGCGACGAGTGCCATGCGCATCGCGGGCAGCGGGATGCCCAGGCTGGTGGCGGTGGCCTCGCCCAGCGCAAGCGCGTCCAGCGTGGGCGACAGGCCCCAGGCCACGAGTGCGGCCAGCACCAGCGGCACGGCCATCAGCGCGCAGGCCGTCCAGCCCACCGTGCTGGTACTGCCCAGCATGAAGGCCTGCAGCGCCTGCATGATGTCGGGCGACAGCAGCATCAGCAGCGAGGTGAAAGCGCTCAGCACCACGCCCACGATCACGCCGGCCAGCAGCAGCCGCAGCGTGTGCTGCACGCCCTGGGCCAGCGTGAGCGTGAGCAGCACGCCGGCCACGGCGCCGAAGAAGGCCGCGCCGGCCAGGCCCATGCGCGCGATCCACGACAGGGCGAACGTCGAACCGCCCAGCGCCGCCATGCTGGCCGCCACGCCCAGCAGCGCGCCCGAACCGCTGCCCAGCAAATAGGGGTCGGCCAGCGTGTTGCGGAACAGCCCCTGTGCGATGGCACCGGCCAGGCCCAGCAGCGCGCCGGCCAGCCAGGTGCCCAGCGTGCGCGGCAGCCGGATGTCCTGGACGATCTGCCAGCCCATGGGGTCGTCCCGCAGCCGCCAGGGCCAATCGAAGCCGGTGCTGCCCACGCTCGCGCCCAGCAGCACGAGGGCCGCGGACAGCAGCGCCAGTGCGAGCGCGAGCCAGGACGCGCGCCGCTGGTTCACCGCGTGGCCTCCGCAGGACCTGCGGACAGCGGTGCGCCCGTCCGCCGGCAGCCGGCCAATCTCATGGCGCCTTCGCCTTCAGGCAATCCGCCATCACGCGTGCCGCCTGGTCCATGCGCGGGCCGGGCCGCACCACGATCTCCGCCTCGTCCAGCGAGAACAGGCAGATGCGCTGCTCGCGCACGGCACGCATGGCGCGCCAGCCCGGGTAGTCGACCTCGGCCTGCATGGTGCGGTTGGCCAGCATGATCAGGTCCGGGTCGGCGCGCACCACGTACTCGGGGTTGAGCTTGGGGAACGGGCCGAGCTGCGCCGGCACCACGTTGGCAGCGCCCAGGCGCGCCAGCGTCTCCCCGATGAAGGAGGCTTCGCTGGCCGCGTACGGCCCGCGGCTGACCTCGATGTAGACCCGCGCGCGCCGTGCGTGGGCCGGCAAGGTGGCCGCGGCCGCGTCCAGCCCCTGCTCGATGCGCCGCCACACGCCGGCCGGCGCGCTCTCGGGCAGGTCCAGCAGGCGGCCCACGGTGCCGAGCACGCGGCGCACGTCGGCATGGTTCTTGGGCTCCAGCACCACGACCTTCAGGTTCAGGCCACGCAGCCGATCGGCGACGCGCCCGCTGCGCGAGACCAGCACCAGGTCGGGCCGCGCGCGCACAACGGCCTCGATGTTGGGATCCACGCCGCCGCCCAGCTGCGGCAGCGCGCGCACCTCGGCGGGCCAGTTGGAAAAGCGGTCCACGCCGACCAGGCGGGCGCAGGCACCGAGCGCGCAGACGGTCTCGGTCAGCGAGGGCAGCAGCGAGACGATGCGCGCGGGCGGCGCGTCGAACTGCACGCGCGCGCCAGTCTCGTCGACGACCTCGTAGGCTGCGGCCAGCTGGCTGCAGCAGCAGGCCAGCGCCAGCACGAAGCGAAGCAGTCTCAAGCGGCATCCTCCTTCAATACGAGCGGCAATCCCGCCGCCATGAACGTCACGCGCGTGCAGCAGGCTGCCATGCGCTGGTTCAGCAAGCCCAGGGCATCGACGAAGGCGCGCACTTCGCGGCCCAGGGGAATCACGCCCAGGCCGATCTCGTTGCCGACGAGCACCAGCGGCCCGCTGGCCTGGCGCACGGCCTGCTCCAGCGCCTGCTGCGCCGTCTCCAGCGCGTCGGCGCCGCAGGCGGGGCCCGCCAGCGGCATCAGCCGGTTGGTGAGCCACAGCGTGAGGCAGTCGACCACCAGAAGCGTGTCCGGCTGGCTCAGGGCGCC
>CAJYRH010000302.1 GCA_913776795.1 uncultured Pseudorhodoferax sp.
CCGGTCATGGCCGCCAGCAGCCCCATCGGCACGATCAGGATGATGGCGAGCGGCAGCGTCAGGCTTTCGTACTGCGCGGCCAGCACCAGAAAGACCAGCAGGATGGCCAGCGGAAAGACGATGAACGCCGAGTTGCCGGCCAGGATCTCCTGGTAGGTCAGGTCGGTCCATTCAAAGCTGATGCCGGCGGGCAGCGTCTCGGCCGCGATGCGTGCGATGGCGGCCTGCGCTTGGCCCGAGGAGAAGCCGGGCGCGGCGCCGCCGTTGACGTCGGCCGTGAGGTAGCCGTTGTAGCGCATGGCGCGCTCCGGGCCGAAGCTCGCATCCACCTTCATCAGCGCGGACAGCGGAATCATCTCGCCCGACGCCGAGCGCACCTTGAGCGCGCCGATGTCCTCGGCCCGCGCACGGTAGGGCGCATCGGCCTGCACGCGCACGCTGTAGGTGCGGCCGAACTTGTTGAAGTCGTTCGCGTACAGGCTGCCCAGGTAGATCTGCAGCGTGTCGAAGATGTCGGTCACGGGCACGCCGAGCTGGCGCGCCTTGGTGCGGTCGATGTCGGCGTACAGCTGCGGCACGTTGACCTGCCAGCTGCTGAAGATGCCGGCCAGCTCGGGCGTCTGGTAGGCCTTGGCCATGAAGGCCTTCACGGCGGCGTCCATGCCGTCGTAGCCCACGGAGCCGCGGTCCTGCAGTTGCAGCTTGAAGCCACCCGTGGTGCCCAGGCCCTGCACGGGCGGCGGCGGGAACATCACGATGAAGGCGTCCTGGATGCCGCCGAAGGCCTGGTTCAGCTGGCCGGCCACGGCACCGCCGCTCTGGTCGGCGCGCCTGCGTTCCTCGAAGGGCTTGAGCGTGGCGAACACGATGCCCGAGTTCGAGCTGTTGGTGAAACCGTTGATCGACAGGCCAGGGAAGGCGATGGCGTCCTCGACATTCGGGTTCTTGCGCACGATCTCGCCCATGCGCTTGATCACGTCCTCGGTGCGGTCCAGCGTGGCGCCGTCGGGCAGCTGGGCGAAGCCGATCAGGTACTGCTTGTCCTGCAGCGGCACGAAGCCCGAGGGAACGGCCTTGAACAGGCCCACCGTGACCACGCCCAGCGCCGCGTAGAGCAGCAGCATGGCGCCCTTGCGGCCGATGGCACGGCGCACGCCGCCGCCATAGGCATCGGAGCCGCGTGCGAACAGCTTGTTGAAGCCGCGGAAGAAGCCGCCCAGCACGCGGTCCATGCCGCGCGTGAGCGCGTCCCTGGGTTCGTCGTGCCCCTTGAGCAGCAGCGCGGCCAGGGCCGGGGACAGGGTGAGCGAGTTGATGGCCGAGATCACCGTGGAGATGGCGATCGTCACCGCGAACTGCTTGTAGAACTGGCCCGTGAGGCCGCTGATGAAGGCCAGCGGCACGAACACCGCCACCAGCACCAGCGCGATGGCGATGATGGGGCCGGACACCTCGCGCATGGCGCGGTAGGTGGCCTCGCGCGGGCTCAGGCCTTCGGCGATGTTGCGCTCCACGTTTTCCACCACCACGATGGCGTCGTCCACCACGATGCCGATGGCCAGCACCAGCCCGAACAGCGACAGCGCGTTGATCGAGAAGCCCAGCAGGTGCAGCACCGCGAAGGTGCCCACCACCGACACCGGCACGGCCAGCAGCGGGATGATGGAGGCGCGCCAGGTCTGCAGGAACAGGATCACCACGATCACGACGAGCGCGATGGCTTCCAGCAGCGTGTGCACCACCGACTCGATGGAGGCGCGCACGAACTGCGTGGGGTCGTAGGCGATGCGGTACTCCACGCCCTCGGGCATGTTGTGCTTGAGCAGCGCCATGGTCTCGCGCACCTGGGCCGAGATCTGCAGCGCGTTGGCGCCGGGCGACTGGAACACGCCCATGCCCACCGCGTCGTCGTTGTTGAGCAGCGAGCGCAGCGCGTAGTCGGCCGCGCCGAGTTCGATGCGCGCGATGTCGCGCAGGCGCGTCACGGCGCCGTCGGCACCGGTCTTGACGATGATGTCGCCGAACTCTTCCTCGTTCTGCAGCCGGCCCTGGGCGTTGATGGACAGCTGCATGTCCACGCCGGGCAGGCCGGGCGAGCCGCCGACCACGCCGGCCGCGGCCTGGATGTTCTGGCCGCGGATGGCGGTCACCACGTCGCTGGCCGACAGGCCGCGCTGCGCCACCTTCTGCGGGTCCAGCCAGACGCGCATGGAGTATTCGCCGCCGCCGAAGATCTGCACCTGGCCCACGCCCTGGATGCGCGCCAGCTGGTCCTTGACGTTGAGCACCGCGTAGTTGCGCAGGTAGTTCATGTCGTAGCGGCCGTTGGGCGAGACCAGGTGCACCACCATGGTGATGTCGGGTGCGCTCTTGATGGTCGTGATGCCCAGGCGCCGCACCTCCTCGGGCAGCCGCGGCTCGGCCTGCGCCACGCGGTTCTGCACCAGCTGCTGGGCCTTGTCGGGGTCGGTGCCGAGCTTGAAGGTCACGGTCAGCGTCATGACGCCGTCGGTGGTGGCCTGGCTGCCCATGTAAAGCATGCCTTCGACGCCGTTGATCTGCTCTTCCAGCGGCGTGGCCACGGTCTCGGCGATCACCTTGGGGTTGGCGCCCGGGTACTGGGCGCGCACCACCACCGAGGGCGGCACGACCTCGGGGTACTCGGAGATCGGCAAGGCGCGCATGGCGATCAGGCCGGCGAGGAAGATCAGCACCGACAGCACGCCCGCGAAGATGGGCCGGTCGATGAAGAATTTGGAGAAGTTCATGGCAAAGGTCCCCCCTGCCACCGGCGCGCAGGGCGCCGGCAGGCATGGATGTGTTGGGTCGGCGGGGTGCTAGATCAGGACTTGGACGCGGTGGCGGCGTCGGCCTTGGCCTGCTTGTCGGCGCGGGCGTCCATGGCCACGGGCTGCGGCTCCACCAGCATGCCGGGGCGCACGCGCTGCAGGCCGTTGACGACCACGCGCTCGCCGGGCTGCAGGCCCTGCGTCACGATGCGCAGGCCGTTCGCGTGGGCGCCCAACTGCACCTGGCGCCACTGCGCCTTGTTCTCGGCGTCCACCACGATCACGAACTTCTTGTCCTGGTCGGTGCCCACCGCGCGCTCGTTGACCAGCAGCGCCGGGGCGCTCTTGACCTGGCCCATGCGCAGCCGCGCGAACTGGCCGGGCATCAGTGCGCCGTCCTTGTTGTCGAACTGGGCGCGCACGCGCACCGTGCCGCTGCGCGCGTCGACCTGGTTGTCGACCCACTGCAGGCGGCCCGTCAGCGGCGTGTCGCCCTGCGCCGCCGTGCCCATCTGCACCGGGATGCGTTCGACCTGCGCGCGGCTGCCGCCCGGCAGTTCGCGCAGCGCGCGCGAGACGACCTGCTCGTCGGCGTCGAAGCTCGCGTAGATCGGGCTGACCGAGACCAGCGTGGTCAGCACCGGCGCGCCCGGGCCGGCGGAGACCAGGTTGCCGACCGTGATCTCGACCTTGCCGACGCGGCCGGCCACCGGCGCCCGCACCTGGGTCCACGACAGGTTCAGCCGCGCCGACTGCAGCGCGGCCTGGGCCGCGCGCAGGTTGGCGTCGGCCTCGCGCAGCGCGTTGGCCCGTTCGTCGTGCTCGCGCTGGGCGATGGCGCGCTCGTCCAGCAGGCGCTGGGCCCGGTCGAGCTCGCTCTTTGTGAAGGACTGGCGCGCCTGGGCGGCGACGACCTGGGCCTCGGCCCGCTCGACCTCGGCGGCGTAGGGTGCGGGGTCGATGGTCACCAGCAGGTCGCCCTTGGCGACCAGGGCGCCTTCGCGGAAGTGCACCGACTGCACCGTGCCGGCGACGCGCGAGCGCAGGTCCACGCGCTCCACGGCCTCCAGGCGGCCCGAGAACTCGTCCCAGGTCGCCACCTCGGACTGCGCCACGGTGGCCACGGACACCGGCGTGGCCGGCGGCTGCGCCGGCAGCGCATCGGCATGCACCTTGGGCGACTGCAGCATGAAGACCACGCCGGCGACGGCCATGGCCAGCACGAGCGCGGTGCCCAGAGCCAGCGCGTGGTTGCGGCGCGGCCGGATCTGGGTGGGATCGGAATACGGATCTTTGGTTGGATCGGACATGGTGAACTCCCTCGAAACAAAAACAACGGACAAAGGCATCCCTTCCGGCCGTTCGGGGCGGCCGGTTCGGGCAGATCGGGAAAGAGGCCCCTCGCGGGGCGGAAGGCTAGGCGGCGCCTTTCTTCGCGGGCATCCGGGCCGCGAAGAAGTTCTCCAGGCGCGGCCGCACCATGGCCGCGCACGCGCACTCCATGGGCTCGTTGGCCAGCAAGGTTTCGGGCCAGCCCGTGGCTGGCGTCAGCATCTCGAACTCGACCGGCACGCCGGCGGCGCGCAGCTTGTCGGCGTAGGCCCGGGCCTCGTCGCGCATCGGGTCGTCGCTCGCGGTCAGCACCAGCGTGGGCGCGATGCCCGACAGCCGCAGCGAACCGCCCGGCACGGCGTAGGGATGGGTGGCGTCCTGCGGGCAGCGCAGGTAGTTGCGCCAGCCCTCGGCCCACTTGCCCTGCGTCTCGGTGCAGGCCACGGCCCGCACCGAGGCCATGCCCGTGCAAGGGTCCAGCATGGGCGAGACGAGGATCTGGCCGCCCAGCGGCGGGTGGGCGCGGTCGCGCGCAATGAGCGCGGTGGCCGCGGCCAGGTTGCCGCCAGCCTCCTCGCCGGCCAGGAACACCGGGGCGCCGGTGCCGGCCAGCTTGCTGCGCTGCTTGTAGGCCCACTCCAGCACGCCATAGCCCACGTCCAGCGCCTGCGGGAACGGATGTGCCGGTGCCAGCGGATAGGCGATGGAGACGACCACGGCGCCCGCCTCGGCCAGCATGCTGGCCAGCTTGACACCGCAGTCCAGACCGCCGGCCGTGAACGCACCGCCGTGGTAATGCACCACGAGCGGCGCCACCTGGCCGCGCTTCTTGTCGCCGTAGATCCGCGTCGGCACCGGCTCCAGGCCCTTGAGCTCTACCACGGTTTCGCGCCAGCTCGCAAAGCCGTTGCCCTGCGGGGCAGCGGTGGTCGACGGGGTGGCGGTGGCGGCGGACATGGCAGGCTCCTGGTACAGCGTTGGAAGATGCGGGAGGGCGTTGACGATGCTGATGAATGTAAGCGCTGCCCGGTGTCGGATAAATGCGCAACACACCGCTTCACTGTTTCCGGTCGGCCAACAATCCCCGAAAAACCTGGGGAGAATCGCACCGAACCTTTCAAACCTACGGGTATCTACTGATTCCCAGAATAAGCAAGAAGGAAGCCCATGGACCAGATCCAGGCGATGCGCACGTTCACGCGCGTCGTGGAGGCCGGCAGTTTCACCAAGGCGGCGGAGTCGCTCGATGTCCCCAAGGGCACGGTCACCAAGCAGATCCAGGCGCTGGAGACGCGGCTGCGCGTCAGGCTTCTCAACCGCACCACGCGCCGCGTGACCGTCACGCCCGACGGTGCGGCCTACTACGAGCGCACGCTGCGGCTGCTCTCCGATCTGGACGACATCGAGGCCAGCATGAGCAACGCCCAGGCCCGTCCGGGCGGCCGGCTGCGCGTGGACATCGGCGCCTCGGTGGCGCGGCTGCTGGTGATCCCGGCGCTGCCCGGCTTCTTCGAACGCTATCCCGACATCCAGCTCGACCTGGGCGTGAGCGACCGGCCGGTGGACCTGATCGCCGACAACGTGGACTGCGTGATCCGCGGCGGCGAACTGACCGAGCAATCCCTGGTGGCCCGGCGCATCGGCAACATCGACTTCGTGACCGTGGCCTCGCCGGCTTACCTGGCGCGCCACGGCACGCCGGCCCATCCGGACGAACTGGAGCAGAACCACACCATGGTCAGCTTCTTCTCCTCGCGCACCGGTCGGCAGTACACCCACCACTTCGAACGCGCCGGCGAGGTGCACGAGATCGCCGGCCGCCACCGGCTGGCGGTGAACGAGAGCAACGCGCTGTCGGAGGCCGCGCTGGCCGGGCTGGGCATCGTCGGGCTCACGCGCTTCGACGTGAAGCCGCACATCGAGAGCGGCGCGCTGGTGCAGATCCTGCCGGACTGGAAGCGCCGCGCCCTGCCCTTCTATGTCGTCTACCCGCCGAACCGGCACCTGTCGGCCAAGGTGCGTGCATTCGTCGACTGGGCGGCCGAACTGTTCGGCAACAACCCTTTCATGCAGGTGCGCTGACAGCCGTTGCGGATCCCGCTAAAGTCGCGCCCCCACCGCAACCGCGGGCACCCACAGCACAGGAAGACGAATGGACCAGATCCAGTCCATGCGCATGTTCACGCGCGTCGTCGAGGCTGGCAGCTTCACCAAGGCGGCCGAGTCGCTCGACATTCCCAAGGGCACCGTCACCAAGCAGATCCAATACCTGGAGGCGCGGCTGCGCGTCAAGCTCCTCAACCGCACCACGCGCCGCGTGACCGTCACGCCCGACGGCGCGGCCTACTACGAGCGCACCGTGCGCCTGCTGTCGGACTTCGACGACATCGAGGCCAGCATGAGCAACGCCCAGTCGCGCCCGAGCGGCCGGCTGCGGGTGGACGTGGGCGCCTCGCTCGCGCGGCTCCTCGTGATCCCGCGGCTGCACGAGTTCTTCGAGCGCTTTCCGGACATCCAGCTGGACCTGGGCGTGAGCGACCGGCCCGTGGACCTGATCGCCGACAACGTGGACTGCGTGATCCGCGGCGGCGAGCTGACCGAGCAATCCCTGGTGGCGCGGCGCATCGGCGGCGTGGAACTCATCACCGTGGCCACGCCCGGCTACCTGGCGGCCCATGGCACGCCGGCCCACCCGGAGGAGCTGGAAAAGGGGCACCGGCTCATCAATTACTTCTCCTCGCGCACCGGCCGGCAGTTCCCGCACCTGTTCGACCGCGGCGACGAACACCACGAGATCCTGGGCGCCTACCAGCTCGCGGTGAACGAGAGCAACGCGCTGACCACGGCCGTGCTGGCCGGCCTGGGCATCACCCAGGTGGCCCGCTTCGGCCTGCAGCACCTGCTGGACGACGGCACGCTGGTGCGCGTGCTGCCCGACTGGAGCCACCCCCCGATCCCGCTGCACGTGGTCTACCCGCCCAACCGCCACCTGTCGGCCAAGGTGCGCGCCTTCGTGGATTGGTCGACCGCGCTGTTCGCGGGCACGCCCTACCTGCAGGCACGCTGAAGACACTGGACAAAACGTCTACATCTGGACAAAATATCCAGATGTCCACCGCCAAACCGTCCAGAACCGCGGCCCAGCGCGCCCTGCTGGCCCAACTCGGCCACATCGCCCAGGGCTTGGGCGAGACCTTCGCGCCCTTCTGCGAGGTCGTGGTGCACGACCTGCTGGACCCGGAGCACGCGATCGCCGCGATCCACAACAACCTCTCGGGCCGCGCCGTCGGCGACCCGGCCACCGAACTGGGCCTGGCCCGCATCGCCGATCCGGCCTACGCGCCGGTGCTGTCCAACTACGCCAACCGCTTCGCCGACGGCCGCCAGGCCAAGAGCACGTCGATCGGCGTCAAGGACGCGGACGGCCGCTACGTGGCGGCGCTGTGCCTGAATGTCGATCTCACGCTGTTCAGGAGCCTGCAGAGCGCCATGGGCCAGTTCGTGCAGGTCGACGCCCAGGCCACGCCGCCCGAATCGCTGGACCCGGCCGGAGCCGACGCGATCCGCGCGCGCATCGACCGCTACGCCGCCGCGCGCGCGAGCACGCCGCGCGCGCTCAAGGCCGACGAGCGCCGCGCGCTGCTCGCCGAACTCAGGGCCGAGGGCCTGCTGCAGCTGCGCCATGCCA
>CAJYRH010000303.1 GCA_913776795.1 uncultured Pseudorhodoferax sp.
CATCACGCAACTGGTGCTGGAAATCTGCAGCGTCTGGTCGTCGATGGGGCCGGCCTCGCCGCCGCAGATTTCCAGCACCAGTTGCGTGATGCGTTCGATGGTCTGCACGGTGCGGCTCGGATCCACACCGCGCTCGAAGCGGTGGCCCGCATCGGTGGAGAAATTGAAGCGGCGCGAACGGCCCTGGATGGACTCGGGCCACCAGAACGCGGCCTCGATGTAGATGTTGCGCGTTTCATCGGACACGGCCGTGGCGTCGCCGCCCATGATGCCGGCCAGCGACTCGACGGTCTGCGCATCGGCGATGACACCGACCTTGGCGTCCAGCGTCACGGTGTTGCCGTTGAGCAGCTTGAGCTGTTCGCCTTCGCGGCCCCAGCGCACCACGAGGCCGCCGTGGATCTTGTCCAGGTCGAAGATGTGCGAAGGCTGGCCGGCCTCGAACATCACGTAGTTGGAGATGTCCACCAGCGGCGAGACACTGCGCTGGCCGCAGCGCGCCAGACGCTCGACCATCCAGGACGGCGTGGTCGCGCGCGTGTTGACGCCGCGCACGATGCGGCCCGAGAAGCGGCCGCACAGTTCTGGCGCCTCAACCCGCACGGGCAGGCGGTCGTCGATGCGCGGCGCGACGGGTGCTGGCTCGGGGGCAATGAGCGGGCTGCCGGTCAGCGCCGACAGTTCGCGCGCCACACCATAGACCGACAAGCCATGCGCCAGGTTGGGCGTGAGCTTGAGCGTAAGCAGCATGTCGTCCAGGCCCAGGTGCGCGCGGATGTCCTGGCCCAACGGCGCATCGGCGCCCAGCTCGAGCAGGCCGCCATGGTCTTCACTCAGCTTGAGTTCGCGCGCCGAGCACAGCATGCCCTGGCTCTCGACACCGCGCAGCTTGCCCAGCTTGATGCGGAAGGGCTGGCCGTCCTCGCCGGGCGGCAGTTCTGCGCCGACCAGCGCGCAGGGCACCTTGATGCCGACACGCGCGTTCGGCGCGCCGCACACGATGTTCAGCAACTGTGGCTGGCCGACATCGACCTGGCACACGCGCAGGCGGTCGGCATTCGGGTGTTGGACGGCTTCCTTGATCTCGCCGACGACGATCTTGCTGAACGGCGGCGCGACGGGGCGGCGCTCCTCGACCTCCAGGCCGCCCATGGTCAGGGTTTCGGCCAGCGCGGCACTGTCGATGGGCGGATTGCAGAAAGCGCGCAGCCAGGACTCTGGGAATTGCATCGTTGTTCTCGTCTATTCGGAAAGCGGCGGGATCACTGGAACTGCGACAGGAAGCGCAGGTCGCCGTCGAAGAACAGCCGCAGGTCGTTCACGCCATAGCGCAGCATGGTCAGCCGGTCCGGACCCATGCCGAAGGCGAAGCCGATGTAGCGCTCGGGATCCAAGCCCATGTTGCGCACCACGCTCGGGTGGACCTGGCCGGAGCCTGCGACCTCGAGCCAGCGGCCGGCCAGCGGGCCGCTTTGGAACTGGATGTCGATCTCGGCGCTGGGTTCGGTGAACGGAAAGAAACTCGGGCGGAAGCGCAGCACCAGGTCGTCGCTCTCGAAGAACGTGCGGCAGAAATCGGTGAACACGACCTTCAGGTCCTTGAAGCTCACGTTCTCGCCCAACCACAGGCCTTCGCACTGGTGGAACATGGGCGAGTGCGTGGCGTCGCTGTCCACGCGGTAGGTACGGCCCGGGGCGATCACGCGGATTTCGGGCGCCTTGGTCTGGCCGCTCGCATCGGCAGCAGCGGCTTCGAAGGCGGCCGCATGCTTGCGGATGTGCTGATGGGCATAGCGCACCTGCATCGGGCTGGTGTGCGGACGCAGGTTGTAGGCAATGCCGTCCTCGCCCTGGATGTCCACGTAGAAGGTGTCCTGCATCGAACGCGCCGGATGGTTGGGCGGGTTGTTCAGCGAGGTGAAGCTGTGCCAGTCGCTCTCGATCTCCGGACCGTCGGCCACATCGAAACCCATGCTCGCGAAGATGGCCTCGATGCGCTCCAGCGTGCGCGAGACCGGGTGCAGGCCACCGGCGCCGCGCTGGCGGCCCGGCAGCGTCACGTCGAGCGCCTCGGCCTTGAGCTGCCGTGCCAGCTCGGCATCGGCCAGGCCCTGGCGCGCGGCGCCCAACGCCGCTTCGATGGCCTGCTTGGCCTGGTTGATCGCCGCGCCACGCGTCTTCTTCTCGTCCACGCTGAGCATGCCCATGCCCTTCATGAGCTCGGTCAGGCGACCGGACTTGCCCAGGAAACGCGCCTTGGCGTTCTCCAGATCGGCCGGCGTGGTGGCGGCGGTGAAGTCCTCGCGCGCCTGCGCGACGATGGCATCCAAATCGTTCATACGGGTACTTGGCAAATGAAAAAGGGGCCGAGACTCCTGCAGGAAATCCCGGCCCCTGAGGTCCTGAGCGGATGTGGGTGGTGCGTGATGCCTTTGGCCGCCTCACCCCTTGGCACTCAGGCCGCCAGCTTGGCCTTGACCTGCTCGACGATGCCGGCAAAAGCGGCCTTGTCGTGCACGGCGATGTCGGCCAGCACCTTGCGGTCGATCTCGATCGACGCCTTCTTCAGGCCGTTGGCAAACTGGCTGTAGGTCAGGCCCAGTTCACGTGCAGCGGCATTGATACGGGCGATCCACAGCTGACGGAACACGCGCTTTTTGGTACGACGATCACGGTAGGCGTACTGGCCCGCCTTCATCACCGCCTGCTTGGCGATGCGGAAGACATTGCCGCGGCGGCCGCGGAAACCCTTGGCGAGCTTCAGAACTTTCTTGTGACGTGCACGGGCGGTAACACCACGTTTGACGCGAGGCATAAATTACTCCTTGTTCGTCCGTTAGATCAGATGCCGCGCCCGGGCAGCATCTGCGCCATCGAGGCCATGTTGGTCTCGTGCACAGTCACCGCACCGCGCAGATGGCGCTTGTTCTTGGTGGTCTTCTTCGTCAGGATGTGACGCTTGAAGGCTTGACCGCGCTTGACGGTGCCACCGGGACGAACGCGGAAACGCTTTTTCGCGCTGCTCT
>CAJYRH010000304.1 GCA_913776795.1 uncultured Pseudorhodoferax sp.
CGATGCTGATGCGCAGTGGCGGCATGGTGGAACTCAACCGCGCACGCGCTGCAGCAGCCCGGCCGTCGACGCGTCCAGCCCGCTGGCGTCGCCGCTGGCCAGGCGCGGCTCGATGTCCTTGGCCAGCACCTTGCCCAGCTCCACGCCCCACTGGTCGAAGCTGTTGATGCCCCAGACCGAGCCGCTCGTGAACACGCGGTGCTCCTGCAGCGCGATCAGCGCGCCCAGGCTGCGCGGCGTGAGCTTTTGCAGCAACAGGAAGGTGCTGGGCCGGTTGCCGGGGAAGTCGCGGTGGCCACCTGCGTCGGCCTTGCCCTGCATCAGCGCCTGGGCCTGGGCCAGCGCGTTGGCCAGCAAGGCCGTCTGGTGGCCCGGAAGGCTGTGGACCGCCTCGCGCACGGCGACGAACTCCACCGGCACCACGTCCGTGCCCTGGTGCAGCATCTGGAAGTAGGCATGCTGGCCATTGGTGCCGGGCTCGCCCCACAGCACGGGCGACGTGCCATACGGCAGCGCGCGGCCGTGGCGGTCCACGCGCTTGCCGTTGCTTTCCATCTCCAGCTGCTGCAGGTAGGCGGGCAGCCGCGCGAGCGCGCTGTGGTACGGGGCGATGCTGCGGCTCGTGAAGCCCAGGAAATTGCGGTACCAGACGTCCAGCAGACCCAGGCGCGCCGGCAGGTTGGCGCGGAGCGGCGCCTCGCGGAAATGCCGGTCCATGGCATGGGCGCCGGCCAGCAGTTCGCGGAAGCGCTCGGCGCCGACGGCGATCGCGATCGGCAGTCCGATGGCCGACCACAGCGAATAGCGGCCGCCCACCCAGTCCCAGAAGCCGAAGATGTTGGCGATGCCGAAGGCACGCGCTGCGTCGACGTTGCTCGACAGCGCCGCGAAGTGGCGTGCCACGTCCTGGCCGCCCTCGCGCTGGAACCAGGCCAGCGCAGAGCGTGCATTGGCCATGGTCTCGGCGGTGGTGAAGGTCTTGGACGCGACGAGGAACAGGCAGCTTGCGGGCTTGAGGCGGCGCAGCACGGCGTCGAGCTCGTGGCCGTCCACGTTGCTGACGAAGTGCAGGCGCCGCCCGGGTGCGGCATAGGCGTCCAGCGCGCGCACCACCATCTGCGGGCCGAGGTCGGATCCGCCGATGCCGATGTTCACGATGTCGGTGATGCCGGCGTCGCCCCGCACCTGCTCGGCATAGGCCAGCATCGCGCCGAGCGTGCCATGGACGTCGGTCAGGGCTGCGTCCCAGGCCGGGCTGGCCTGCGGCGACCCAGCGGGCGCGCGCAGCAGCGTGTGCAGCACCGCGCGTTGCTCGGTGTCGTTGATGGCCTCGCCGGCGAACATGGCGTCGCGGTGTGCGGGCACGCCAGCCTGCTCGGCCAGGTCCAGCAGCGCATCCTCGATGCCGGGATCGATCCAGTTCTTCGACAGGTCGGCGAACAGCTCCGGTGCATCCTGGCTGAAGCGCTCCACGCGGCCAGGGTCACCGGCCAGCGCGGCGCGCACGTCGTAGCCGGTCTTGAGCGCCTGGCTCAGCGCGCGCAGCTGGCCCCAGGCGGGCAGCTGGTCGCAGCGGGGTCGGTCGGCCCAGCCCATGTCAGGCCGCCAGCATGAGTTGTTCGAGCTTGACCGCATCCGCCGCGAACGCGCGGATGCCTTCGGCCAGCTTCTCGGTGGCCATGGCGTCCTCGTTCAGGGCAAAGCGGAAGGTCGCCTCGTCGTACTGCACGGGGGCCAGGTCCAGCGTGCGCGCGGCCTCGGCATCCAGCGCGCGGGTGACCGGCGCCTCGCTGGCCGCCAGCTTGGCCAACAGGTCCGGGCTGATGGTCAGCAGGTCGCAGCCAGCCAGCGCGGTGATCTGCCCGGTGTTGCGAAAGCTCGCGCCCATGACCTCGGTGGCGATGCCGAAACGCTTGTAGTACTCGTAGATCTGGCGAACCGAGCGCACGCCGGGGTCGTTGGCGCCGCTGCTGGCAGCCTCGTCCCAGGCCGTGCCCGCAGACTTCTTGTACCAGTCGTAGATGCGGCCCACGAAGGGCGAGATCAGCTGCACCTTGGCCGCGCCGCAGGCCACGGCCTGGCAGAACGAGAACAGCAGCGTGAGGTTGGTGCGGATGCCCTTCTTCTCCAACGCTGCAGCCGCCTGGATGCCTTCCCATGTGGAAGCGACCTTGATCAGCACGCGCTCGCGCGCGATGCCCTCGGCTTGGTACAGCGCGATCAGGCGCTCGCCCCGCGCGACCGTGGCGGCGGTGTCGAAGCTCAGGCGGGCATCGACCTCGGTGGACACGCGGCCCGGGATGATGGCCAGGATCTCGCAGCCGAAACGCACGAGCAGCCGGTCCATGACCTCGTCGAGCGGCTTGCCCCGAAAGCTGGCCACCGTGTCCTTGAGCAGCGGCGCGTAGTCCGCCTGCTGCACCGCCTTGAGGATCAGCGAAGGGTTGGTCGTGGCGTCGGTGGGCTGGAAGGCACCGAGCTGCTTGAAATCGCCGGTGTCGGCGACGACGGTGGTGAGCGCCTTGAGGGCATCGAGTTGGTTCATGGCAGGTGGCGTGGCAATTGCAAGTTGGCAGAAGGATACGGCAAGCACACCCCGGGCCGGCCTGTGCAGCAGGCTCCGCGGACGAATGCCAGTATGCCTGACGATGAAACTAAGTTACAGTCCATCCACCCAAATCATGTAACAACCATGAGCTTCGACCTTGTTCTCTTCGGCGGCACCGGCGATCTGGCCTGGCGCAAGCTGATGCCGGCCCTGTTCCAATCCTTCCGCCATGGAACCTTGCCGCCCCAGGGGCGCATCATCGGCGTGGCCCGCGACGATCTCAGCGACGACGACTACCGTACGCTGATCCAGTCGCGATTCGATGCGGTGGAAGGCGACAAGCGGCCCAATGTGGAGGAGTTCAAGCGGTTTGCCGAGCTGCTGCACTACCAGCGCGTGGACCTGTCCAAGCCGCAGGACTTCAGCGCCCTGGCCGACAGGCTGAAGTCGCGCGATGCCGATTCGCTGGTGATGTACGTGGCCACGGCGCCGGCACTGTTCACGCAGGTGGTCGAGCAGATCGCCGCAGCCGGGCTCAACGGACCGAAGACGCGCGTGGTGCTCGAAAAGCCGCTGGGCCACGATCTGGAATCGAACCGTGCCATCAACCAGGCCGTGGGCCGGGTGCTGAACGAGAACCAGGTTTTCCGGATCGACCACTACCTGGGCAAGCCCTCGGTGCAGAACCTGTTCGCGATGCGTTTTGGCAACGCGCTGTTCGAGCCGATCTGGCGCCGCGAGTACATCGCCAACATCCAGATCACGATCGCCGAGGACCTGGGCGTGGAAAAGCGCGGCGCCTTCTACGACCAGACGGGCGCGCTGCGCGACATGGTGCAGAACCACGCGCTGCAGCTGGTCTGCGCGATCGCGATGGAGCCGCCCATCAACGCCCATGCCGACGCCATCCGCGACGAGAAGCTCAAGGTGCTGCGCTCGCTCAAGCGTTGGAACCCCGAGACGCTGGGCCTGCACACGGTGCGTGGGCAATACACCGCCGGCACCGCCTACGGCGCACGGGTGCCGGGCTACCTGGACGAGCCGGGTGTGGACCCGGACAGCCGCACCGAGACCTTTGTCGCGCTGCGCACCGAGATCGAGAACTGGCGCTGGGCCGGCGTGCCCTTCTACATCCGCACGGGCAAACGGCTGTCCTCGCGCGATGCACGCATCGAAGTCAACTTCAAGCCCACGCCGCACGCGATCTACGCCACGCCGCAGGGCAGCTTTAACCGCCTGGTCATCAACCTGCAGCCCAAGGACGGGCTGGAGCTGCACCTGATGGCCCAGGGCCAGGGCAGCCGCCAGCGCGGCAGCAACGCCGAGCGGCTGGCGCCGGTGCAGCTGGACCTGGACTTCGACAAGCGCTTCGGCAGCGAACGGGTGGGGGCCTACGAGCGGCTGCTGCTGGACGTGTTGGACGGCCGGCTCAACCTCTTCGTGCGCAGCGACGAGCAGGAAGCCGCATGGCGCTGGGTCGAGCCCATCCTGGACTACTGGAAGAACGAGACCCGCCCGCCCCGCACCTACGCGGCCGGAACCTGGGGCCCGAGTGCCTCCAGTGCCATGATCGCGCGCGACGGGTTCTACTGGAGCGAGGAAGCCTGAACGCCATGCTCGAACGCATCCGTGCCTGCCTGCCTTCGCTGGCGCCGGCCGAGCAGCGGGTGGCGCGGCTGGTGTTGAACGACCCACGCACGTTCGCCTCGCTGCCGGTCGGCGAACTGGCCGAGATGGCGCATGTGAGCAAACCCACGGTGGTGCGCTTTTGCCGCAGCGTCGGCTACGACGGGTTGGTCGACTTCAAGCTCAAGCTGGCCGGCAGCGTGAGCGAGGGCGTCCCGTTCATCCACCGCGCCGTGGACATGGACGACAAGACCGGCGACGTGCTGGTCAAGGTCATCGACAACACGGTGGCTGCATTCCTCAAATACCGCAACGATGCCGGCGTGGGCGCCATCGAGAAGGCAGTGGCTGCGCTGGCCGCCACGCACGCCACCGGGCGGCGCGTGGAGTTCTACGGTGTCGGCAATTCAGGCATCGTGGCACAGGACGCGCAGCACAAGTTCTTCCGCCTCGGCGTCAACGCGATCAGCTACAGCGACGGCCACATGCAGGTCATGGCGGCCTCGATGTTGCGCCCGGGTGACTGCGTGCTGGTGATCTCCAACTCGGGCCGCACGCGCGACCTCATGGACGCCTGCGACATCGCGCAGCGCAAGGGCGCGACGGTCATCGTGCTGACGGCCAGCGGTTCGCCGCTGGCCGTGGCCGGCGACATCCACCTGGCGGCCGACCACCCCGAGGGCTACGACCGTTACAGCCCCATGGTGTCGCGGCTGCTGCACCTGATGGTGGTGGACATCCTGGCCACCTGCGTGGCGCTGCGGATCGGCGGTGCACGCCTGCAGCCCATGCTGCAGGACATCAAGGACAACCTGCGCAGCAAGCGCTACACATAGCCCACCCCCAGGCGCCTGCGGCGCTCCCCCTCAAGGGGGCACATCCAGCGGTCTGGCAGAGCCAGTCCCGCGGATGTCGCTGGCATGGCCTGCTCCGCGGCCTTTGGCACCCTTGCATGCTTGGTGCTGCTGGACCTCACTACGCCACGGCAGCAAGACCTAGATCCGCCCCTCCTCCACGGCGTGGCAGGCCACGGTCACGCCGCCGATCTTCTGCATCAGCGGGCGCTCGGCCTTGCAGCGCGCGTTCGCGTGCGGGCAGCGCGGGTGGAAGCTGCAGCCGGTCGGCGGGTTGAGCGGGTTGGGCACCTCGCCCTGCACGGGCGTGCGCGCACGGCCGGTGTCGTGCATCTTGGGGATCGCGTCGAGCAGCATGCGCGTGTAGGGGTGGCGCGGCTCGGCGAACAGGGTCTGCTTGTCGGCCAGTTCGACCAGGCGGCCCAGGTACATCACGCCGACCTCGTCGCTCACGTGCCGCACCACCGCCAGGTTGTGCGAGATGAAGAGGTAGGTCAGGCCGCGCTCGCGCTGCAGCGTCTTCATGATGTTGAGCACCTGGGCCTGCACACTCACGTCCAGTGCCGAGGTCGGCTCGTCGCAGACGAGGAAATCGGGCTGCGTGGCCAGCGCGCGCGCGATCGAGATGCGCTGGCGCTGGCCGCCCGAGAACTGGTGCGGGTACTTCGCCATGTCCAAAGGCGACAGGCCGACGGACTGCAGCAGCTCGCCCACGCGGTCGCGGCGGGCCGCCCGGTCATTGATCAGTCCGTGCTCGAGCAGAGGCTCTGCGATGATGTCTTCGACCACCCAGCGCGGGTTCAGGCTGGCATAGGGGTCCTGGAAGATCATCTGGATGCGCCGGCGCAGGGCGGCTCCCTCACTGCCTGCGCGGCCTTCGGACGCCTTGAACGCGGCCTGTGCGTCCTGCCCGTCAAAGGTCAGGCCGCCCCGCGTGGGCGCGTACAGGCCGACGAGCAGCCGCGCCACCGTGCTTTTGCCGCAGCCGGACTCGCCCACCAAGGCCAGCGTCCTGCCCTTCCCGATCGAGAAGCTCACGCCGTCCACGGCATGGAGCAAGGCCTTGGGCTTGCGCTCGATGACGCGGTTGAGCCAGGGCGGCGAGACGTCGAAGACCTTGGCCAGGTCATGCGCCTGGACCAGCGCTGGGGCCCCGGCGCTCATCGTGCGCCCCCGGCGTGCAGCCAGCACGCGGCGCGGCTGGCGCCGGCATCCATCAGCTCGGGCCGTTCGACCTTGCAGTGGTCGAATACCTTGGGGCAGCGCGGATTGAAGGCGCAACCGGCGGGAATGGCGTTCAGCCGGGGCATGGCGCCATCGATCTGGTTGAGCATCTCGCGGTCGATGGTGATGTCGGGAATCGCGGCCATGAGGCCTTCGGAGTAAGGATGGGCAGGATGGTTGATGACCTCGTGCACGGGGCCGATCTCGGCAATGCGGCCGGCGTACATCACGGCCACGCGGTCGCAGGTTTCGGCGATGACGCCCATGTCGTGCGTGATGAGCATGACGGCGGCGCCGTGCTGCTGGCACACGCGCTTGAGCAATTGGATGATCTGCGCCTGGATCGAGACGTCCAGCGCCGTGGTCGGCTCGTCGGCCACGATCAGCTTGGGCTCGGCCGCCAGGGCCAGCGCGATCACCACGCGCTGGCGCATGCCACCGGAGAATTGGTGCGGGTAATGGTCGATGCGCTGCTCGGCCGCCGGGATCCCGGTGTCCTGCAACAGGCCGATGGCACGCTGGCGCGCCTCGGACGCAGTCACCGGCAGGTGCGCCTGGATGGTCTCGGTCAACTGGCGGCCGACCGAATACAGCGGATTGAGCGAGGTCAGCGGGTCCTGAAAGATGGCGCCGATGCGGCGGCCGCGGATGCGGCGCATGGCTTCATGGTCCAGGTTGTCGATGCGCTGGCCTTCCAGCAGGATCTGGCCGCTGGCGATGCGGCCGGGCGGCTCGAGCAGGCCGATGATGGACGCGCCCGTCAGCGATTTGCCAGCGCCGGACTCGCCCACCACGCCGAGGATCTCGCCGGGTGCGATGGAGAAGGAAATGTCGTCCAGCGCGCGCAGCGTGCCGCGCCGGCTGGGAAATTCGACGACCAGGTTCTGGACTTCTAGCAGGGACATGGAGGCTGGCTTGTGGCTCGCGATGTGCGCAGGTCAGCGCAGGCGGGGATTGAGCGCATCGCGCAGCCAATCGCCAAGAAGGTTCACGCTGAGCGCGATGAGCACCAGCATCAGGCCGGGGAACAGGGTGATCCACCATTCGCCGGAGAACAGGTAGTCGTTGCCCACGCGGATCAGGGTTCCCAACGACGGCGAGGTCGGCGGCGCACCCACGCCCAGGAAGGACAGCGTGGCCTCGGTGATGATGGCAGTGGCCACCTGGATGGTGGCCAGCACCATGACAGGGCCCGTCACGTTGGGCAGCACATGGCGGCGCATGATGCGCAGCGGCGAAACACCGGTCACGCGCGCGGCCTGCACGTACTCCTTGTTGCGCTCCACCAGCGTGGAGCCACGCACGGTGCGCGCGTACTGCACCCAGCCGGTCAGCGAGATCGAGATGATCAGCACGCCGAAGGCCAGGCCTTCGTGCGCATTCGGAAACAGCGCGCGGCCGACACCGGCGATCAGCAGCGCCACGAGGATGGCGGGGAAGGACAGCATCACGTCGCACAGGCGCATGAGCGCAGCGTCGATCCAGCCGCCCTTGAAGCCGGCCAGAAGGCCCAGGCTCACGCCGACCAGCAGCGACAGCAGCACCGAGGCCAGGCCGACCACCAGCGAAATGCGCGCGCCGTACATGAGCGCCGAGAGGATGTCGCGGCCCTGGTCGTCGGTGCCCAGCAGGTACTTTGACGTGCCCTCTGCCTGCCAGGCCGGCGGCAGCCGTGCATCGCCGAGCTCCAGCGTGGCCAGGTCGAACGGGTTGTGCGGCGCGACCCAGGGCGCGAAGAAGGCGCAGAAGATGCAGACCACGGCCACTGCGCCCGCCACGATGGCCGTGGGCGAGGTGCGGAAGCTGTGGCCGACGTCGCTGTCCCAGGCGCGCTGGAACCAGCCGACTTGCGTGGCTGCCTGCATCACTTGCCAACCTGGATGAACTTCCAGGGCATGAAGTTGTCCGGCAACTGCACCACGGTCACGCCCTTGCGCACCGCCCAGTTCAGCGTCTGCTGGTGCAGAGGAATGTGGCCGATGTCGTCCTGGTGCATCTTCATGGCTTCATGGATCATGGCCATGCGCTTGGTGTCGTCGATCTCCGAGGCGATCTGGTCGGTCAGCGCATCGATCTTGGGATTGCTGTAGGCGCCCAGGTTGAACTGGCCGCGGCCGCCGTCGCCAGGCGTGCCGATGATGGGGAACAGCACGTTGTGCACGTCGACCGTGCTGGCGGTCCAGCCCAGCATGTAAAAGCTGGTGTCGCGGCGCAGGATCTTGGGGAAGTAGCTGGCCTTGGTCTCGGCCTCCAGGTTGATCTTGACGCCGATGCGCGCCAGGTTGGCGGCCACTGCCTGGCAGATGTCGCTGTCGTTGACGTAGCGGTCGTTCGGGCAGTTCATCTTGACCTCGAAGCCGTTCGGGTAGCCGGCCTCGGCCAGCAGCTTCTTGGCGGCCTCGGTGTCGTAGGGCAGGCGCTTGTCCAGGTCCTTGGCGTAGCCGCGCACCTGCGGCGGGATCATCAGGCCCACTGGAATAGCGGAGTTGCGCATCACGCGCGTGCGGATCGCCTCGATGTCGATGGCCTGGTAGAAGGCCTGGCGCACGCGCTTGTCCTTGAACGGGTTCTTGCCCTTGATGTTGGAGAACTGCAGCTCGTCGCGCTTCTGGTCCATGCCCAGGAAGATCACGCGCAGTTCGGGGCCCTGCAGCACGTTGGCCTTGCCGTCGCGCTTGATGCGCTCCACGTCCTGCACGGGCACGGGCTCCATCACGTCGACCTCGCCGGACAGCAGCGCAGCCACGCGCGTGGCGTCGTTGCCCACCACGTTGAAGACCACTTCGTCGACGTTGCTGTCGATCTTGCCCCAGTAGTTGGGACTGCGCGTGAATACCGATCGCACGTTGGGCTGGCGTTCGCGCGCGCGGAACGGGCCGGTGCCATTGGTGCGGAACGAGGCGGCGTTCTCGATGCCCTTGCGCCGGTCCACCGGGCGCGTGGCCTGGTTGGCCTCGCACCACTTCTTGCTCATGATGTACCAGTTGGTGATGAGGTCGGGCAGGATCGGGAACGGCTGGGTGGTGACGATGTCGATGGTGTGGTCGTCGATCTTGTTGATCTGCTTGATCTGGCCCACGTAGCTCTTGACATCCGAGCCTTCGCCGCGCGCACGGTCGTAGCTGAAGATCACGTCGTCGGCGGTGAACGGCGTGCCGTCGTGGAACTGCACGTTCTTGCGCAGATTGAAGCGCCAGACCGTGGGCGCGGTCTGCTTCCAGTCGGTGGCCAGGGCGGCGGTCAGCTTGAAGTCGGCACCGCGCGTGACCAACGGTTCGTAGACATTGCCTGTGACAGTCAGCTGCAGCGATTCCTGCAGCGAATGCGGGTCGAGCGAGGTGGCATCG
Source organism: uncultured Pseudorhodoferax sp. (assembly GCA_913776795.1). Next base: position 9,600 of record CAJYRH010000304.1, read on the forward strand.
CCCTGGTTGGCGATGCGCAGCGTCACGGCCTGGGCCGAAAAGCTCGCAGCCAGCAACAAGGATGCGGTCAATGCAGCGAGGCGGGGCTTGGTTTGCATGGCTTTGGCTCCGTTGAAAGACTCAGATGGATTCGGCGGGCGCCAGCGGCATGCCTTGCTCGATGAGCCCCGCGTGCAGCGCCGCACCCAGCGGCAGGATGTCGTCGTTGAAGTCGTAGCGGCTGTTGTGCAGGTGGCAGCCGTCCGGTGCGCCCTGGCCGATGCGGAGATAAGCGCCTGGCCTGGCCTGCAGCATGAAGGAGAAGTCCTCGGCCCCCATGCTCGGCTCCATGTCGCGCACCAGCCGCCCGGCACCGACCAGGCGTTCGGCCACATCGCCTGCGAACAGCGCCTGGGCACGGTGGTTGATGGTGGCCGGGTAAATGCGCTCGAACCGCACATCGGCCTGGGCACCGAAGCCCTGGGCCACCGCGGTGCACAGCTCCGACAGGCGCCGCTCCACCAGAGCCTGCACCGCCGCATCGAAGGTGCGCACGGTGCCGACCAGGGTGGCTTCGCCCGGCACCACGCTCATGGCGCCCAGATCGCCCGCGTGCATCGCGCACAGGCTCAGCACCGCCGCGTCGATGGGCCGTGTGTTGCGCGAAACGATGCTCTGCGCTGCCGTGATGATGTGCGCCGCAACCAGCACCGGGTCGACCGTCTGGTAGGGATGGGCGCCATGCCCACCTTTTCCGGTCACCTTGATCGTCACGCGGTCCGCGGCGGCCATCATGGCGCCGGTGTTCAGACCGATGGTGCCGGGTGCCATCGCCGGCCAGTTGTGCATGGCGAACACGGCCTGCACGGGAAAACGGTCGAACAGGCCGTCGTGCACCATGGCCCGGGCGCCGGCGAAGCCCTCTTCTCCGGGCTGGAAGATCAGCACCGCCGTGCCGTCGAAGTTGCGGGTTTCAGACAGGTAGCGCGCGGCGCCGACCAGCATGGCGGTGTGCCCATCGTGGCCACAGCCGTGCATGAGACCGCTGCGCACGGAGCGCCACTCCCGCTCGCCCTGCTCGACCATCGGCAACGCGTCCATGTCGGCGCGCAGGCCGATCGACCGCCCGCTGGCTGTGCTGCGTCCGCGCACCAGGCCGACGACCCCGGTCTTGGCGATCCCGGTGTGGACCTCGTCCACGCCGCACAGCCGCAGCGCGTCGGCCACGCGGGCCGCCGTGTAGTACTCCTCGAAGCCCAGCTCCGGGTGCGTGTGCAGGTCGCGCCGCAGCGCCGTCAATTCAGGGTGGAATTGCGCAATGTGGGAGAAGGCGCGCCCACCCGCGCGCAGCACGGGTGCCAGCATCAGTGCCCTCCCGACTTGCCGAGGCGCAGCCGCGGATCGACTGCGAAGTACAGCAGGTCGACGATGAGGTTGATCGTCACGAAGATCAGCGCGATGAGGCACAGGTAGGCCGCCATCACGGGGATGTCCGCGAAGGTCACGGCCTGGATGAACAGCAGCCCCATGCCGGGCCACTGGAACACTGTCTCGGTGATGATGGAGAACGCGATGAGCGTGCCGAGCTGCAGGCCCGTGATCGTGATCACGGGCACCAGCGTGTTCTTCAGCGCGTGGCCGAAGTGGATGGCCCGGTCCGACAGGCCGCGGGCCCGCGCGAACTTGATGTAGTCCGTGCGCAGCACTTCCAGCATTTCGGCGCGCACCAGCCGCAGGATCAGCGTGAGCTGGAAGATCGCCAGCGTGATGGCAGGCAGCATGATGTGGTGCCAGCCCTTCGGCG
>CAJYRH010000305.1 GCA_913776795.1 uncultured Pseudorhodoferax sp.
CCATGGTCGGCGCGCGCCACCGCGTGCTGCGCCGCGACGGACCGCGCCCCATGGTCGTCGTGATGGTCGGCACGGCGCTTGAGCGCGTCGCCCGCGACCTGGCATCCCAGCATGTGCTGCGGCTCGCCGAGCGCGGCCCAGGGACCGTCGCCGAGCCTGTCGATGTTCTCCAGGAACTCGGCGCCATGGGCCAGCAGGCGTGCACCGGGCGCGGGTGCCTCGTACTGCGCCCACTTAAGCCGCGTGTTGCCGATGTCGATGGCGAGAAATGTCATGGCTGTCCCCTCCCTGCTGCATGCCGCGCGGATGCGGCCGCCGCCATTATCACGAGTGGTCTACAGCAGCGCGTTCAGGTCGGGCCGTGCGATGGCGTGCATGCTCTCGTAGGCGCGCGCGGCGCGCAGCACCAGGGCGTCGCCGAACATCGGGCCGACGATCTGCAGGCCGATCGGCAGTCCATCGCTGCTCAGGCCGCAGGGGATGGAGCAGGCCGGCTGCTGCGTGAGGTTGAACGGGTAGCTGAACGGCGACCAGCCCAGCATGCTCTGCGCGTCCATGGGCCGGTGGCCGGCGGGCAGCGCGTCGAAGGCGGGGACGGAGACCGCGGGTGTCAGCAGCAGGTCGTAGCCGCCCATGAACTGGCGCATCAGCGCGCCGAGCGCGCCACGGCGCAGGTGCAGGTCCTGCACGTCCAGCGTGGACAGGCGCGCGCCGAGTTGCGCCTGCGCCGCGAAGTCTGGATCGGTCAAGGCCTGCTGCTCCGGCGTGAGGCCGTTCCAGACCTGCCAGGCGCCCAGGAACCACAGGCCGGTGGAGATGTCCAGCGGGTCGGCGAAGCCCGGGTCGACCTGCTCGACGAGCGCACCCATTTCCACGAAGGCCTCGGCCGCGCGCAGCGTGGCCGCGGCCACCTCGGGGTGCACGTCCCTGGCGTAGCCCAGCGTGGGCGACCACGCCACGCGCAGGCCGCGCACGCCGTCGTTCAGGCCCACCAGGTAGTCGCGCGCGTCGAAGGGCAGTGATGTCCAGTCGCGCGCATCGGGCTGTTTGATCACGTTCATGACCATGGCCGCGTCCACCACGCTCATGGTGTGCGGCCCCAGGTGGGCCACGGTGCCGAACGGCGACAGCGGCCAGGCCGGCACGCGGCCGAAGCTGGGCTTCAAGCCGAAGGTGCCGCACAGCGCAGCCGGGTTGCGGATGGAGCCCGCGCCGTCGGTGCCGATGGCGATTGGCGCCATGCCGGCCGCCACGGCGGCCGCTGCGCCGCCCGAGGAGCCGCCGGTCGTCCTGGTCGCGTCCCAGGGGTTGCGCGTGATGCCGTGGAGCGGCGAATTGGTTTCGCACTTGCAGCCGAACTCGGGCGTGGCGGTCTTGCCCACGATCACGGCGCCGGCCGCGCGCAGCCGCGCGGTGACGGGCGCATCGACCTCCCAAGGCTGGTCGGCGTCGATGGTGGCGCTGCCGCGCCGGGTGGGCATGCCCTGGGTCAGGATCAGGTCCTTGATCGACACCGGCACGCCGTCCAGCGGGCCGATGGGCGTGCCCTGCTGCCAGCGCTGGGTGCTGGCCCTGGCAGCGGCCGCAGCACCCTCGGGGTCGAGATGGCAATAGGCGTTGAGGCGTCCGTCCAGGCGGTCCATGCGGCCGAACACGGCACTGGCTGCCTCCAGCGGCGAGGCCCGGCCCGTGCGGTAGAGCTGGACCAGCTCGTGGGCCGTGCAGTCGGCAAGAGCGTACTGGTCGGTGCGGTGCGAAGGCATGGAGGCTCCAGTCGGTGGGAACGGCAGGCGATCATCGCAGCAGCGCGACCGCTGCCGAGAAGGTGAAGAAGGCGGCGGCGGTGGACCACAGGATGATGCGCGCGATGCGGCCGTTGTCGGCGCCCAGGCGCTCGGCCAGCAGCGAGACGTTGCTGGCGCTCGGCAGGGCTGCCGCCAGCACCATGGCCGACAGCGCGAACGGCGTGAGGGCCAGGCCCATGGCCATGGCGCCCAGGCCGGTGGCCCAGACCAGCAGCGGGTGGGCGAACAGCTTGAGCCCCACCACGGGCAGCACCTCGCGCCAGGACGCGGGCCGGTGCGCCTCCTGGTGGGCCAGCATCTGCGAGCGCGCCAGCACCGCGCCGATGGTGAAGAGCGCCACCGGCGATGCGGCCGCTGCCAGCAGGCCCACGGTGGCGTCCAGCGGCTTCCACAGCGCCAGGCCGAGGGCCTGGCTGGCCATGCCCAGCACGATGGCCCAGGGCATGGGGTTGCGCGCCACGCCCTGCAGCGCGCGGCCCAGCGCCTGGCGCGCGCCTGCGGCGCCGGCTGCGTCCAGCCGGGACAGCGCCACGCACAGCGAACTGGTCAGCAACAGGTCGACCACCAGCGTGAGCATCACCGGTCCGGCCGCGCTGGGCCCCAGCAGCGCGACCAGCAGCGGCACGCCCATGAAGCCGCTGTTGGGAAAGGCCGCCACCAAGGCGCCCAGCGACGCGTCGTTCCAGCCCAGGCGCCGCCGGTCGGCCAGCACCGCGCCGACCACGATCACGAGGGCGCACAGCGTGTAGATGCCGGCCAGCACCGGATCCAGCAGCAGCGCCAGCGGCGTGCTGGCGCCGAAGCGGTACAGCATGCAGGGCAGCGCGAAGAACAGCACGAAGCCGTTCAGGCCCGGGATGGCGTCCAGTGGCAGCATGCGCCGCCGCGCGGCGACGTAGCCGGCCAGGATCAGCGCGAAGAACGGGAAGGTGACGGACAGGATGGCGAGCACGGGGCGCGATTGTGACGGCCCCGCCGCGCCTCAATCCAGCCGCGCGCCGGACTCCTGCACCAGCTTCTGCCAGATCGGCAGGTCCTTCCGGTAGACGGCTTCGAAGTCGCGCACACCATTGGCAGCGGTCTCGAAGCCCATGGCCGTGATGCGCGTGCGCACATCCTCCATCTGGCCGAGGGCCTGCACCTCGCGCGCCACGCGCTCGACGATCTCGCGCGGCGTGCCGGCCGGCGCCCCCCTGCCGATGAAGCCCACCACGCCGTACACGTCGTCGTTCATGCCCTGCTCGAGCAGCGTCGGCACGTCGGGCAGCACGCTCATGCGGCGCGGGCCGGTCACGCCCACGATGCGCAGGCGGCCGGTCTCGGCATGGGGCTTGACGCCCAGCGCGCTGGCATAGGCCAGCTGCACCTGGCCACCGATCAGGTCCTGCAGCATGGGCGCCTCGCCCTTGTAGGCCACGTGCACCATCTCTGCGTTCAGCACGCGGCTCATGTGGGCGCCGGCCAGGTGCGCATGCGACCCCACGCCATACGAGCCGTACGAGACCTTGCCCTTGTTGGCCGCGATCCAGGCCAGCAGCTCGGGGCCCGTCTTCGCGGGCACGCTGGGGTGCACGGCCAGCGTGATCGGCGCGGCCGCCAGCTGGGAGACCAGCGCCAGTTCCTTCTGGGGGTTGTAGGGCAGCTTGGCGTAGAGGAACTGGTTGGTCAGCATCGAGGTGCTCAGCGAGACCAGCAGCGTGTAACCGTCGGGCGCGGCCTTGGCCACGGTGTCCGTGCCCAGGATGCCGCCGGCGCCGGCCTTGTTGTCGATGACCACGGGCTGGCCGAGCCGCGCAGCCAGCTTCTCGCCGAACACGCGGCCGATCACGTCGGTGGCGCCGCCGGCCTGGTAGGGCACGACCACGCGGATCGGCTTGTTCGGATAGGCCTGTGCGTGGGCCGAGGGCAGCGCGACGGCGCCTGCGGCAAGCGCCAGCAACTGGCGGCGGTGGAACACGGGACGGGGCATGCGGGCGGGTCTCCTCGGTGGGCTGGAACAATGGGTCCGCGGCATTTTTGGCGCGCTCCGATCAATCGGCCATCCGGGTTTGCGGGGACGGCAGTCCCGCCGGCGACACCCCTGCACACTGGGGCTTTGCGCCCGGCTTTGTATGATCCGGCGCCCGCGGGCCCCCTGACCCGCGCCGGCTCGCGCCTGTCCAACGCCCCATGGTTTCCGGTCTCAACGTCGCCCAGCAAGAAGCTGTCAACTACATGCACGGGCCGTGCCTCGTGCTGGCGGGCGCCGGCTCGGGCAAGACGCGCGTGATCACGGCCAAGATCGGCCGGCTGATCCAGGCCGGCGTGGCGGCCAGGAGCGTGGCCGCGATCACCTTCACGAACAAGGCCGCGGCCGAGATGCGCGAGCGCGCCAAGGGCCTGATCGGCAAGCCGGCGAAGGACGTGGTGATCTGCACCTTCCACGCGCTGGGCGTGCGCCTGGTGCGCGAGGACGGCCACCGCGTGGGCCTGAAGTCGCAGTTCAGCATCCTGGACAGCGACGACGTGACCTCCATCCTCAAGGACGCCGGCGGCACCACCGACGCCGCCACCGCGCGCCAGTGGCAGTGGACCATCAGCAAGTGGAAGAACATGGGCCTGTCATCCGCCCAGGCCGAGGAGGTGGCCGCAGACGACAACGAGCGCATCATCGCCCGCATCATGGCGCGCTACGAGGAGCGGCTCACGGCCTACCAGAGCGTGGACTTCGACGACCTGATCGGCCTGCCGCTGCGCCTCTTGCGCGACCATGAAGAGGTGCGCGAGAAATGGCAGCGCGTGCTGGGCCATGTGCTGGTCGACGAATACCAGGACACCAACGCCACGCAGTACGAGGTGCTCAAGCTGCTGGTCGGCGAACGCGCGCGCTTCACGGCCGTGGGTGACGACGACCAGTCCATCTACGGCTGGCGCGGCGCCACGCTGGACAACCTGAAGCGCCTGCCGGTCGACTACCCGCAGCTCAAGGTCATCAAGCTGGAGCAGAACTACCGCTCCACCAGCGCCATCCTGCGGGCGGCCAACAACGTGATCGGGCCCAACCCCAAGCTCTTTCCCAAGACGCTGTTCAGCGAACTGGGCGAAGGCGAGCCGGTGCGCGTGGTGGACTG
>CAJYRH010000306.1 GCA_913776795.1 uncultured Pseudorhodoferax sp.
CCGCGGCGGCCGTGCTGTGGTGGTGGCTGCCGTCCGAAGCCGCGCTCGCGCAGCGCGTCGCCGACGAGGCAAGCCGCTCGCTCGGCGTGCCCGTGAAGGTGGGCGCGCTCCACTGGCAGCTGCTGCCCACCCCGCAGGTGTCGGTGCACGACGTGGCCACGGCGCAAGCGCAGCCTGTGGTGTTGCGCAACCTGGTGTTGCAGCCCCAGCTGCTGCCGCTGCTGCGCGGCAAGGTGGTGCTGCAGCGCGTGGTGCTCGATGGCGCCAACATCGTGCAGCAGTCGCTGCGCGAACTCGGCAGCGGCAAGCAAGAAAAGCCCACCGCGCCGGCCATCGACGTTGCCCGCGTCGAGTTCAACGACGTCACCTGGGTCTCGTACAGCGGCGTGGCCGTCGCCTATGCGGGCGAGGCCGACATCGACCCCGGCCTGCGCCTGCGCCAGGCCCGGCTGTGGCGCCCAGGGCAGGAGCCGCCGGCGGACCTGCACATCGTGCGCGAAACCGCCGATGCACAGGCCGGCACGCAGCGCTTCACACTGCAGGCACGCATCGGTGGCGGCACGGCACAGGGGCAGGCGCGCGTGCTGGTCCGCCCGGACGGCCGGCTGCGGCTGGAGGGCGAACTGGCGCCGCGCGGCATCGAAGTGCAGGCTGCGCTCGCCAGCTTCAACCGGCGCTCGCCCGTGGCGGGCCGGGCCAATGGGCAGACACGCTTCGCGGCCGAGGGCAGCAACCCGCTGGCCCTGGCGCAGGCACTGCGCACCGACACCCGCTTCACCATGCAGCCGGCCACCGTGCTGCGCTTCGACCTGGACCGCGCCATCGACACGCTGGGCCGCGAGCATGCGGGGCAAACGCGGCTCGAGCGCATCAGCGGGACTGTGGAAACGCAGAACACGCCGGCCCAGGGCATGGCCATCCGCTTCAGCGACATCAAGGCCGAAGCCGGCCGCCTCAGTGCCAGCGGCTCGGCCTTGCTGCAGCGCCGCCAGCTGCAGGCCTCGGCCGCCATCGACCTGGTCGACGGTGTGGTCGGCGTGCCCATGCGCATCGAAGGACCGCTGGGCCAGCTCAAGGTCACGGTGTCCAAGGCGCCGCTGGTTGGCGTGGCCGCCGGCACGGCCGTGCTGCCGGGCATCGGCACCGCCATCGGCGCGGCCATCGGCCGGCTGTTCGGCGGCGACGAGGCCGAGGCCGCTCCGGCACTGCCGGCCGCGCCCAAGCGCTGAGGGCCGCGCCTATCATGCGCGGCAGCCGGCCGCGCCCCTGCGCGTGGCCGCACCACGACCGAAGAGACAAGGCATGGCCGAACGCACGCCCCACATCACCCGCTACCTCGACTGGCTGCAGGCCACGCGCGGCCTGGCGTTTGCCGACCACGACGCGCTGTGGCGCTGGTCCACCACCGACCTGGAAGGCTTCTGGCAGAGCATCTGGGATTACTTCGCCGTGCAGTCGCCCACGCCGCACCATGCGGTGCTGGCCAACGAGGCCATGCCGGGCGCCGCGTGGTTTCCTGGCGCGCAGACCAACTACGCGCGGCAGGTGCTGCGCCATGTGGACGCGGCGCACGCCGCCGGCTGCCCTGCCATCGTCAGCGACAACGAGCGTGGCCAGCGCCGCGAACTCGCCTGGCCCGACCTGCGCCGCCAGGTGGCCGCGCTGGCGCTGCACCTGCGCGCCCAGGGCGTGCAGCGCGGCGACCGCGTGGCTGCCTACCTGCCCAACGTCCCCGAGACCATGGTGGCCTTCCTGGCCGTGGCCAGCGTCGGCGCGGTATGGAGCGTCTGCGCGCCCGACATGGGCCAGGCCGCCGTGCTCGACCGCTTCCGCCAGATCGAACCCGTGGTGCTGATCGCCTGCGACGGCGTGAGCTACGGCGGCCGCGACCTGGACCGCACTGAGACCGTGGCCGAGCTGCGCGCGGCCCTGCCCAGCGTGCGCCAGCTGCTGGTGCTGGAGAACCTGGGCGGCCTGCCCCGCGTGGCCGGCAGCCAGCCCCTGGCCGCGGTACTGGCGCGCGACGATGCCGCCACCGCCGCGTTCGAGCCCGACTGGCTGCCGTTCGACCACCCGTTGTGGATCGTCTACTCCAGCGGCACCACGGGCCTGCCCAAACCCATCGTGCATGGCCACGGCGGCATCGTGGTCGTGGCGCTGGCGCTGTCCACGCTGCACAACGACATCGGCTGCAGCTACGAGGGGGAGGGCGAGCGCTTTCTGTGGTACAGCACCACCGGCTGGATCATGTGGAACTGCCAGGTGGCGGGACTGCTGACGGGCACCACCTGCTGCATCTTCGACGGCAGCCCGGGCGGCAGCCGCGAGCAGCCCGACTGGGAGGTGCTGTGGCGCTTTGCCGACAGCACGGGCGTGACCTTCTTCGGCGCCGGCGCGGCCTACTTCGCCCACTGCATGAAGGCCGGCGTGGACCTGTCGCGCCACCCGGGTCTGGCGCGCGTGCGTGCGCTGGGCTCCACGGGCTCTCCACTGGCCGAGGAGGTGCAGCGCTGGGGCACGGCGCAATTCCAGCGCCTCGGCGTGCCGGACATCTGGTGGTGCAACATCTCGGGCGGCACCGATTTCGCGGGCAGCTTCATCGGCGGGCTGCGCACGCTGCCGCAGGTCGCCGGCAAGATGCAGTGCCGCATGCTGGGCGCGTCCGTCGAAGCGTGGAGCGACGAGGGCAGGCCGCTGGTCGGCGCGGTCGGCGAACTGGTCTGCACGCGGCCGATTCCCTCGATGCCGCTGTACTTCTGGAACGACGCGGGCGATGCGCGCTACCGGGCCAGCTACTTCGATACCTTTCCCGGCGTGTGGCGCCACGGCGACTGGCTGCGCGTCGACACCGACGGCAGCTGCGTGGTCTTCGGCCGCAGCGACGCCACCATCATCCGCCACGGCCTGCGCATGGGCACGAGCGAGATCTACAGCGCCATCGAATCGCTGCCCGAGGTGCTGGACGCCATGGTGGTCGACCTGGAGCACCTGGGCCGCCCGAGCTGGATGCCGCTGTTCGTGGTGCTGCGCGAGGGCCTCGTGCTCGACGATGCGCTGCGGGGCCGGCTCAACGGGGCGGTGCGCCGCGCGCTGTCGCCGCGCTTCGTGCCCGACGCCATCTTCCAGGTGCCCGAGATCCCGCGCACGCTGTCGGGCAAGAAGCAGGAGCTGCCCATCAAGAAGCTGCTGCTGGGCCAGCCGGTGGACCAGGTGCTCAACCGCGGCACCATGGCCAACCCAGGCTGCCTGGCCTGGTACGAGCAGTTCGCGCGCGAGCGCGCCGCGCAGGTCTGAAGCTTGCAAAAGGGCCTGTTTCCCGAGGAAATGCCGGCGCCCGTTGCGCCGCCCGCGGCCCCATCGCCTGCGCCTGCTGCGCCGCAGCCACCCGCGCAACCCGTTGAGACGGCCCCGCGCTCGCGCGTGCGCCAGGTGGCCCCGGCGCCCTGGCCGGCCGAGTTCGCGGCGCTGGCGCAACGCCTGCCGTGCCTGCTGCACCTGGGCACGTCGTCGTGGTCGTTCCCGGGTTGGGACGGCCTGGTCTGGGACGGCCGG
>CAJYRH010000307.1 GCA_913776795.1 uncultured Pseudorhodoferax sp.
CGACGCCCGACCAGAGTCACGCGATGATGGAACCACACGCTTCGCTGGCCGAGTGGAACGGCGACAGCGTCACCGTCTGGACCTCCAACCAGATGATCGCCTGGGGTTCGGCCGACCTTGCCAAGACGCTGAAGATCGCGCCGGACAAGGTGCGCATCGTCTCGCCCTTCATCGGCGGCGGCTTCGGCGGCAAGCTGTTCCTGCGGGCCGATGCCGTGTTGGCCGCGCTCGGCGCGCGCGCCGCCAAGCGCCCGGTGAAGGTGGCGTTGCAACGCCCGCTGATCGCCAACAACACCACCCACCGGCCCGCGACCATCCAGCGCATCCGCCTGGGCGCTGGCAAGGACGGGCGCCTGACCGCCGTGGCCCACGAAAGCTGGTCGGGCGACCTGCCCGGCGGCGCGCCCGAGACCGCGGTGAACCAGACGCGGCTGCTGTACGCCGGCGCCAACCGCATGACGGCCATGAAGCTCGCGGTGCTGGACCTGCCCGAGGGCAACGCCATGCGTGCGCCCGGCGAGGCGCCCGGCATGATGGCGCTGGAAGCGGCCATGGACGAGCTGGCCGAGCGCCTGGGCATGGACCCGGTCGCCCTGCGCATCCTCAACGACACGCAGGTCGACCCCGAGAAGCCGCAGCGCCCGTTCACCCAGCGGCGCCTGGCCGAATGCCTGCGCCAGGGCGCCGAGCGCTTCGGCTGGAACCGCCGCCAGGCCCGGCCGGGCCAGCAGCGCGACGGCCGCTGGCTGGTGGGCATGGGCGTGGCTTCGGCGTTTCGCAACAACATGCTGCAGGCCTCGGCGGCACGCGTGCGGCTGGACACCAAGGGCCAGCTGACGGTGGACACGGACATGACCGACATCGGCACCGGCAGCTACACCATCATCGCGCAGACCGCGGCCGAGACCATGGGCCTGCCGCTGGAGCGCGTGACCGTACGGCTTGGCGACTCGCTGCTGCCGGTGTCCTGCGGCTCGGGTGGCCAGTGGGGCGCGGCCAACTCGACGGCGGGCGTCTATGCGGCCTGCATGGCGCTGCGCAAGCAGGTGGCCGAACGCCTGGGGCTGGACCCTGCACAGGCCGAATTCGCCGATGGGCAGGTGCGCGCCGGCGGCCGCAGCCTGCCGCTCGCCCAGGCCTCGGCCGACCGCGAACTGGTGGCCGAGGACGGGATCGAGTACCCCAAGGAGTTCTCGGAGAAGGCCCAGCAATCGACCTTCGGCGCGCACTTCGTCGAGGTGGGCGTGGACATGGTGACCTGCGAGATCCGTGTGCGCCGCATGCTGGCGGTGTGCGCCGCCGGCCGCATCCTGAACCCCAAAACCGCCCGCAGCCAGGTGATCGGCGCGATGACCATGGGCGTGGGCGCGGCCTTGATGGAGGACCTGGCGGTGGACAAGCGTCGTGGCTTCTTCGTGAACCACGACTTGGCCGGCTACGAGGTGCCCGTGCATGCCGACATCCCGCACCAGGAGGTGGTTTTCCTGGACGAGACCGATCCCATGTCCACGCCGCTCAAGGCCAAGGGCGTGGGCGAGCTGGGGATCTGCGGCGTGGGCGCGGCGGTGGCCAATGCCATCTACAACGCCACCGGCGTGCGCGTGCGGGACTACCCGGTGACGCTGGACAAGCTGCTGGCGCGCGTGCCGGCCGGCGGCTGAAGCTGCGCCGCCTCAGTCGGCGTAGCCCGGATTGACCCGGTCCAGCACCCGCATCATGGCCGCGAAATACAGCGCCTCGCGCTCGGCGCGCGGGTGGCTGTCGTTCGGATTGGGCGTGTCCACCTTGGCAACCATCTCGTCGGACAGCAGGGCCAGCGGCCGGCCGGTCGCCATGGCCAGCAGCTGCGCCTTGCAGACACGTTCGAGCCGGTACAGCCGACGGTAGGCCTGGGCCACCGTGTCGCCCACCGCCACCACGCCGTGGTTCTTCATGAACAAGACGTGCTTGTCGCCGATGATGCCGGCCAGGCGCTCGCCTTCGCTGAGTTCGGCCGCCAGGCCCGTGTAGCCGTCGTCGTAGGCAATGTTCTTGGCGAGGAAGGCAGAGGTCTGGCTGCCGGGCAACAGGCGGTTGTCTTCGAGCATGTTCAGCGCCAGGGCCCAGGTCTGGTGCGTGTGCAAGACCACCTTGGCCCCCGTGATGCGGTGCAGCGGCGCGTGGATGCTCAGCGCGCTGAGCTCCAGGCTGCCGTTGCCTTCGAGGATCTCGCCCTTCTCGTTGAACACGATCAGGTCGCTGGCGCGTGCCTCGGACCAGTGCAGGCCGAAGGGCAGCACCATGAAGCGGTCCGTCGTGCCCGGCACGACCATCGTGAAGTGGTTGTCGATGCCTTCCTCCAGTCCGTCGTGCACGGCCAGCCGGTTCGCGGCCGCCAGGTGCACGCGCGCCTGGCGGACGGCATCATCGGCTGCGACCACGTGCAGGTGGCCAGTGGTTCTCGGTGCGGTGCTGTTCATGGGGTCTCCTGGTAGAGGGTTGGCGTAAAGTCCCGCGGTCGCCGGGACCTGCAGATGGTCTGCAGGCATTGTCCCGTGTCGAGCCGAAAGCGCTGTCCCGTATGAAACTGCTGCTGCAACGCGTGCGCCAGGCCCAGGTGGTCGTCGAGGGCGAGACCATCGGCGCCATCGGCCAGGGCCTCCTGGTGCTGGTCTGCGCCGAGCGCGGCGACACCGAGGCGCAGGCCGACAGGCTGCTGGCCAAGATGCTCAAGCTGCGCATCTTCTCCGACGAGGCCGGCAAGATGAACCTGAGCGTGCAGGACGTGGGCGGCGGCCTGCTGCTGGTCAGCCAGTTCACGCTGGCGGCAGACACC
>CAJYRH010000308.1 GCA_913776795.1 uncultured Pseudorhodoferax sp.
CATTCCCGACACCACGCGTGCCTGCTGGAAAGCCTATCTGTCGGGCCCGGTGCGCGAGGACCGCAGCCTGGGCTTCGACGGCGTGCCGGCGCAGCGCACGCAGTTGTGCCACATCACGGCGCGCGAGGTGGCCGACGAGCACCGCGCACGCGTCTACGAGGCCCACGGCATGGCCGAGCGCGTGTCCATCGTTCAGCACCACGAGGACGATGCGCTGTTCGCCGTCAATTTCTACCGTCACGCGCACCAGCGTCCGCTCAGCGATGCGCAGATCGGCGACTTCGAGCAGCTGGCTCCCGCGCTGTTGGCGTTGGCGCGCAAGCAGGTGGCGCTGCGCGGGCCGGCGCCGGACCCACGACGTTCACCAGAGGCCTTGCGCCAGCGGCTGCTCCAGCTGAGCGACGAGCTGACGGTGCGCGAGCTCGACGTCTGCACGCGCCTCCTGCGGGGAATGACGCAGGACGGCATCGCGGCCGATCTGGCGCTGACGCTGCCGACGGTGAAGACCTACCGCAACCGCGCTTTCGCGCGGCTGGGCATCCACTTTCGCAACGAGCTCTTCGCTCTCGTTCTGCAGCGCGAGGCGTGAACCTCAGGCTGCGCGCACGCGCAGCAGCCGCAACCCATTGGCCACCACCAGCAGCGTGGCCCCCATGTCGGCGAAGACGGCCATCCACATCGTGGCCGTTCCTTGCAGTGCCAGCACCATGAAGACCGACTTGATGCCCAGCGCGAGCACGATGTTTTGCCACAGCACGCGGTGCGTGCGGCGCGACAGGCGAATGGTTTCGGGGATGCGGCGCAGGTCGTCGTTCATGATGACCACGTCGGCGGCCTCCATGGCCACGTCAGTACCGGCACCGCCCATGGCAAAGCCAATCTCGGCGCGTGCAAGTGCGGGGGCGTCGTTGATGCCGTCGCCCGTCATGGCGGTCGCGCCGTAGCGCTGCTGCAGGGCGGCGACGGCAGCCAGCTTGTCCTGTGGCAGCAGGTTGCCCTGCACTTCGGCGACACCGGCTTCGCGCGCCACGGCCTGCGCAGTGGCCAGGTTGTCGCCGGTCAGCATGACGGGCACCACACCCAGGCGCTGCAGCTCGGCCACGGCGAACAGCGCCAGCACGCCCGTGGCATCGGCCAGCATTGTGAGCGTGCGCCCCTGGGCTTCGTGCGTGCGCAGCAGCGCCTGCAGCGCCGCGCTGCCCTGGCCACGTTCCTCGATCAGGCGGTGGTTGCCCAACACGACTTCGCGCCCGTCGATGCGCCCCTGCGTGCCGCGGCCAGGCAGGGCACGGAAGTCGTCGACGGCCCGCTGCGGCACATCCGGACCCGCGGCTGCACCCTGTGCCAGGCCCTGGGCGATCGCGCGCGAAACCGGATGGTCCGAACGCGCCGCGAGGGCGACGGCCAGGCCGGCCAGGGTCGCCCGCTCCGCGCCCAGTGCCTCCCAATGCACCAATTGCGGCTTTCCGGCCGTGATGGTGCCGGTCTTGTCGAGCGCGATCGCCCTGAGCAGGCGCGCGTTCTCCAGGTGACTGCCGCCCTTGACCACGATGCCGCGGCGCGCGGCCGCGGCCAGCGCACTGACCACGGTGACGGGCGTCGCGATCACGAGCGCGCAGGGGCATGCCACCACCAGCAACACCAGAGCCTTGTAGGCCGCGTCCAGCCAGGCCATGCCGGAAAGCAGGGGGCCGCCCAGCGCCACGGCCAGGGCCAGTACGAACACGCCAGGCGTGTAGAAGGCAGCGAAGCGGTCGACGAAGCGCTGTGTGGGTGCACGCGTCGCCTGCGCCTGCTCGACGGCGTGGATGATGCGGGCCAACGTGGTGTTGCCGGCCGCGGCCGTCACGCGGAACTGCAGTGCGCCCTCGGCGTTGACGGTGCCGGCGAACACGTTGTCCCCCGGGCCTTTGTCGACCGGCAGGCTTTCGCCCGTCACCGGGGCCTGGTCGATGCTGCTGCGACCCATGGTGACGGTGCCGTCCAGCGGTATGCGCTCGCCTGGTCGGATGCGCACCACGGCACCCAGGGGCACTTCGGCGGCCGGCAGGACGCGCCAGCTGCCGTCCGCCTGCAGCACCTCGGCCTGCTCGGGCGCAAGCGCCAACAGGCCGGCGATGGCGTTGCGCGCGCGGTCGGCAGCGCGGCCCTCGATGAGTTCTGCAACGGCGTAGAGCGCCATCACCATGGCCGCCTCGGGCCACTGGCCGATCACGAAGGCGCCAGTGACAGCCACGCTCATGAGCGCGTTGATGTTGAGCCGGCCGCGGCGCAGTGCGGCGAAACCCTGTGTGTAGGTCTCCACGCCCGACAGGCCAATGGCCAAGGCGGCGACGGCCAGACCAACGCCCGTGGACCACGGCGCGCCGCCCGCCATGAAGTGGAGCAATTCGGCTGCGACGGCCAGCGCCAACGCCGCGGACAGTCGGCCCACGCCAGGGCCCGCGCCATGGTCATGGTCATGGTCATGGTCATGGCCGTGATGGTCATGGTGATGATCGCGGGCGGGGCCGTGCGGATGGCTGCCCTGCCCTTCGCCACGGTCATGCGCTTCATGGCCACGCGTGTGGCCGGGCCCGGGGCCATGGCCCGTGTGTGCGGCACCGGTGCGCGGTGCGGGTTCGGAGCAGCAGTGCTTCATGCGGTGTCTTTCCTGGTTGCAACCATTGGAAACCCTGAAGCCGCTGTAGAGTCAAGCGCCATGAAGATCGGACAACTGGCCGCCGCCACCGACACGCCGGTGGAAACCATCCG
>CAJYRH010000309.1 GCA_913776795.1 uncultured Pseudorhodoferax sp.
TCTCGAACGAGCCCACATGGTTGTTGCAGGCCTGGAAGAAGCCGCGCACATGCGGCGGCGCATCGGAGTAGTCGGCCTTGTTCGCGCCCACCGTGACGTAGATCACCGGCGCGCCGGCGGCGCGGAACGCGGCCAGCAGGCGGCGCGTGTTGGGAATGATGAGGTTCTCGATGCGTGCGAAGCGGTACTCCGCCTCGGCCAGCCGGCCCTGGCTGGCCAGCAGCGCGCCCAGGCCATGGTGGCGCGAGCCGCTTGCGTACTGCATGTCGATCACCACCAGCGCGGTGTCGGCCGCGTCGATGGCCACGGGCCGCGTGAATCGGTTGATGTAGTCGGTCATTGCGGGTCTCCTTGGTCGTCGGTTCAAAGAAGCGCCAGGCTCAGGCCCGGCACGTAGGTCAGGATCAGCAGGCCGATCAGCATGGCGAGCACGAACGGCACCACGCCGCGCGCCACCTCGGCGATGCGCACGCGCGTGGTGCTGCTGATGACAAACAGGTTGAAGCCCACCGGCGGCGTGATCGAGGCGATCTCGATGTTGGCGGTGAGGATGATGCAGAAGTGCACGAGGTTGATGTCCAGCGCCCTGAGCGATGGCAGCAGCAGCGGCGTGAGCAGCACCAGCAGCGTGAACCCGTCGAAGAAGCAGCCCAGCACCAGCAGCAGCAGGTTGACCGCCAGCAGGAACTGCCAGGCCGACAGGTTCAGGCCCTGCAGCCAGGTGGCCAGGTCTTCCGCCACCCCGAGGAACGAGGCCAGCAGGCCGATGCCCAGCGATGCCGCCAGGATCACCAGCACCACGGCGGCGCTGCGGGCCGACTCCATGAAGATGGCCGGCAGGTCGGAGAAGGCCAGCGTGCCATACAGGAAGCGGGTGGCCAGCACGGCATAGACGACGCTGATGGCGGCCGCCTCGGTCGGCGTGAACCAGCCCGAGTAGATGCCGCCGAGCACGATGACCGGCATGAGCAGCGAGGGAATGGCCGCCTTGAAGGTGCGCCAGACCTCCTGCAGCTCGAACGGCTGCGGCGTGCCGTAGCCGTGGCGGCGCGCCTGCACGTAGCAGCACAGTGCCAGCACGCCCGCCAGGAACACACCGGGGATGACCCCGGCCAGGAACAGGTCGGCCACCGAGGTGCTGGTCAGCGCGCCGTACACCACGAACACCACCGAGGGCGGGATCATGATGCCCAGCGTGCCGCCCGCCGCCATCAGGCCGCAGGCGAAGGGCCGCGGATAGCCCAGCCGCGTGAGCTGCGGGATGACCACCGGCGACAGGGCCGCCGCCGCGGCCGCCGACGAGCCCGTGAGCGAGCCGAACAGGGCACAGGCCCCCGTGGCGCCGATGGCCACCCCGCCGGTCATCCAGCGCGTCAGCGCGCTCATGAAGTCGAACAGGCTGCGCGCCATCTGGCCCTTGAGCATGATGTTGCCGGCCAGGATGAAGAACGGGATGGCCATGACCACGAAGCTGTTGATGCTGGAGAACTGCGTCTCCGCCAGCCGTGCGAACGAGGTCGCGCCGAACCACTGGTTGCCCAGCATCGACAGGCCGCCGATCGCGTAGGCGATGGGCACGCCCGCCAGCAGCACGGCCAGCAGGATGAGCAGGAGAACGCCGAATGCCACGGCTCAGCCCTCCGCCAGCGCGTTGCGCGGGACGCTGCGGCCGGACAGCAACAGCCAGCAGCGCCAGCCCGCGTGCAGGCTCGACAGCGCGAAGGTCAGCGGGATGACCAGCTGCACCCAGCCGAGCTGCAGCGGCAGGTTGGAGTCTGCCGACACCATGCCCATCGAGAAGCTCTCCTGCACCACCGTCCAGCCCGCGTACGCGATGCCGACGCTGAAGGCCAGCACCCACAGCTGTGCCATGGTGTCGAGCACGCGCCGCACCCCTGGCCGCACGTGGTCGATCAGCATGTCGATGCGCAGGTGGCTGCCGCTGCCCACGGCCGCGGCAGCACCGAAGTACACCGACCAGACCATCAGGTAGCGCGCCACCTCCTCGGACCACAGGAACGAGGTGTTGAACACGTTGCGCAGCACGATCTCAAGGCAGACCTGGCACAGCATGAGCAGCAGGCCCAGGCCGGCGACCCACTGCTCGAAGCGGACCAGCGCGGCCTCGGGCCCGCCGGCCGGCGCCTCACCCCGCGGTTCGGACGACACGCGCGGACCTCACCGCGCCGCGGCCAGGGCGCGGAACTCGTCGATGAGCGCCTTGCCGATGTCGCCCTCGGCCTGCTTCCAGACCTCGGCCGTCGCCTTCTGCAATGCCGCCTCCTGCTCGGGGCTGAGCCGCACGATGCTGACGCCCTTGGACTTGAGTTCGGTCTCAGCCTGGGCGATGGCCTTGGCCACCAGCGGCGCATTGGCTGCGATGGCTTCGTCCACGGCGGTCTGGATCAGCCGCTGGTCCTCGGGCTTCAGGCCGTTCCACCACCTGGCATTGACGGTCCACGGGTAGTAGATGAACTGGTAACGCGCGTCGGTGATGAACTTGATGAAGTCGGACAGCTTGTACTGCACGTACGCGTCCATCAGCGTCTGCGTGCCGTCGACCAGGCCCTGCTGCAGCGCGGCCGGCACCTCGGTCACGTTGATGGAGACGGCGTTGGCGCCCAGTGCCTTGAGGGTGGACGAGTTGATCTTGCCCAGGCCGCGCAGCTTCATGCCGGCGAAGTCCTTGGGTTCGAGCAGCTGCTTGCTGCGCGTGCCCGGCACGATGTAGGTGTTGGGCAGCAGGCCGAGCACCTTGACGCCCTTGGACTCGACCGCCGCGTACACCTTGGAGACGAAGGCCTTGTCGGCCGTCACCCTTGAGAAGGTGGCCTGGTCGGGGAACGCATACGGCAGGTCGAACAACTGCACCTGGGGCGCGATGCTGGTCCAGTAGGCGGACACCAGCGTCGTCATCTCGGCATCGCCGCGTGTCAGCGCCTGCACGAGCTCGTTGCCCTTGAAGGTGGCGCCATTGGGCGAGTAGCGCACCTTGATGCGGCCCTGCGAGCTGGCCTCGATGCGCCTGGCGAAGTCCAGGTTGGCCTGGCCCTGGGTGATCTCGGCCGCGTACTCCACGGGGAAGCGGATCGTGATGTTCTGGGCCTGTGCACCGGCGGCGGCACCGGCCAGGGCCAGGCTGCCCAGCAAGAGGCGCAATGTCTTCATGGCTTGACTCCTTCGTTGATCGGTCGATGCCTGCGCTGGTGCAGGCTTGGTTGGCGGGCACGGTCGGCAGGGCCGGCCTGCAGGCCTGGACGGCAGGCTCAGTCGGCTGGCGGCAGCTCGACCTGGAAATGCCGCCGCAGCACATCGGCGATGAGCTCGTAGCACGAGCCCACGCGCACGACCTCCAGGGTCTGGAAGTTGATGAGCGTGGCCGAACGCTGGTAGCGGTGGTACTTGCGCAGGCCGTAGTCGACGATGGTGTCGGCGATGGACTTGATCTCCTGCGGAATGTCCTCCACGCGGAACTTGGTGCCGGTGTTCGTCAGGTTGGACGACGAGCCGAAGATGGGGAACGATTCGGCCATGCTGAGGCGGCAGAGCGCAGCGTGGAACGGGCCCGCGTTGACCAGCATGGCGATGGTGCCATCGCGCGAACTGCCCACCAGGGAGGCGGGATCGAGCCGCTGCACCAGGGGGTGGTCGGGCACGAACGGCGCGATCACGCCCAGCGGCAGGTCGTAGTCCTCGGTGATGGCCGACACCATGTCGCGCCCCCGGGCATCGAGCACGTGCAGGCTGCGGTGGATCGCCATGTCTCCCACCATGGCGTTGAGCTTGGTGGCCGCGCGGCCCTTGGTGTCGAAGATCTTCTGGAGCGCGGCCTGCGAGCCGCCTGCGATGGTGTAGCCCACGTCCACCGGGAAGATGGCGATCCCCCCCGACTTGAGCGTGTCCATGGTGCGGCGCGCGTCGGCGGCAATGTTCAGCACGGTCATCTGTCCTGTCTCTTCCATTGGTTCGTCAGCAATGGACGCAAGAGTAGGCGCCGCCTATCATTCAGACAAGTTTAATGTTCTCAACGATCGTTCAGGAAAACCATGCATGTGACCTTGCGCCATCTGCGCGCCGCGGTAAGCCTGGGGCGCGAGGGCAGCTTCCGCCGCGCGGCACTG
>CAJYRH010000310.1 GCA_913776795.1 uncultured Pseudorhodoferax sp.
GCAGCAAGCCGATCGGCATCACGATGCCGGATGCGTACAGAGCCAGGCTCAGGCCGAACACGTACGGAGAAGCGGCTCCTTCGGTCAGATGGATCATCCAGACGATCATGACCTGCGGCAGCATCAGCCAGGCCACTGTGATGGCGCGCACATACCTGTCGGCCGCACGCGAATACAGCAACGCCAGCAAACCAACCAGCAGGACGGTCGTCAGGCCACGCGCGATGCCCAGGGGCAGAACGAGTTGCGGATAGAAGGCCATGTCCAGTCCCACCCCGCTGGGAACCAGAATGCACGCCACGATGCAGCCGGCGCGGCTGTACGCCAAGCGGAACTCTGAAAGCTCTGCCTCGTAGTCGGCTTTCAGCGCGTCGGTGAGCTGGAGCTCGCTCATGGAAACCCGTCAGCCGCCGACAGCCGGCAGCACGGCCAGGTGCATGAACACATTCACACCCGTTGCATCGGTCCAGAGCCGCTCGACGCTGGTCCGCTCCGGCGCCACCGCCCGCATGCCGGCTTCGTCGCGGTAGATCAGATGCCATTCCAGCACATGTTCCATCACGTTGCGGTCGGGGTTGCGGTCGTGGACGTTGGTCACGAGAACTTCACCGCCGGCGCGTGTGCGGCCGACGAAGTACTCGAGCAAGCGGTTGCAGACCTTGTCGGAAAGATAGTCGAAAAGCCCTGCGCAGTAGACGAAGTCGAAGGGCGGATCGTTCGAAGCGCGCGTGCCGGAACTGCGCTTGAGCAGGTTGTGGACGGACTCATGGACGAACTCCACCGCGACACGCACGCCGCGCCGGGCGCACGCCTGGTCGATCATGGCGCGTGTGTAGGCCAGCGTCTCCTCGCTGAAGTCCATCAATGTGAAAACGAAGCGTTCGGGGGAGGGATGCTGTTCGATCAGGCGCTGAATCTCGACCGCTGGACCGCAGCCCACGTTCAGCACGCGGACCGGCCCGCGGTTGCCTGGCCGCTCTGTCTGCGCCGACAAGGTGTCCACCAGAATGTCGATGCGGTTGCGGTGCGCCGTGGCGACCGGCGCGCTCAGGAAGAAGGTGTTGATGATCTGGAAATAGGTGCTGGGCCCTTCGCGCGGGTCGCTCAGCATCTGGTTGACCATCTGGTAGTCGCCCGCGTAGCCCAGCGGCTTGGCGAAGGTGCGGTACACGAACGGCGCGCGCAGGATCAGCGGGTGGATCGCGGTCTGCGCGAAGCTGCGGTGGCCGGTCTGCAGCGGCTCGGGCACACTGCTCGCCACGTCCTCGAGCCGGTCGAAGTAGTCGCGTGTGCGCAGCATCAGCGGCTCGGCCATCTCGAAGAAGACATCCTTGCGCAAGCGGCCCTCGGCGTCCTTGGGCAGCGTGGCCGACATGTCGGCCTGGTCCACCCAGCGCGACACGTCGGACAGGTAGGCGCGCATTTCGCTCACGGCCACCTGGTAGGCCTCGCCGATCTTGAAGCGCTGGTTCCACTCCTCCACGAAAGCGCGGGCCTGCTGCGAGAAGGAGGCCGGATCGTGGCCCAGCACGGCCAACTCGTCCCATTCGTCGATCAGCGTGACCGAGACCACCGCCATGAGGCCGGTGTTGAGCAGGCTGACCACCACGGCCTTGCCGCGGTACACCGGGCGCTCGCCGGCCCGCACGGTCAGATCGCTCAGCACCTCGCTGACCTGGACGATGGAATAGGGGTTGTAGATCTCCATCACCAGCGAGCGTCGCTGGTGGTTCGTCAACACGCCGCGGACGACCTCGCCCTGGCTGTTGCGGAACGTGATGACGGCATCGATGGCACGGGGAGCTAGCACGGCGCGGACCTCGGCGAACGGAGGAAAAAAGAGCTGCACGCTTGCAGGTCAACAAGCCTGCATCCAAAAAACCAGGGAGCCAGACATGGCCGCCCGCTGCGGCGGGACGGTCAGGCTGTGTCGCTCAGGTCGCACCATGGCACTTCTTGAATTTCTTGCCGCTGCCGCAGGGGCAGGGATCGTTGCGCCCGGGCGCGGCCGTGTCGTGACGGACCTGCGCCACCCGCGGACCGAGGCTGAGGCCGGCGGCGCGCAGGTCATAGACCGCCCAGACCGCCTCGCCGAAAGCCTCCAGGCGGTCCGCCGACATGCTGGGCGGGCCTTCCTCGCCCTCGTCGCTGACATAGGCCGAAACTTCGTCCGGACCCTCGTCGTCCTCGCACAGCGCGGCGACGGAGCCCAGGGCATCGTCCATCGCACGGGCAATGTCCTTTTCCCGGCTCGGGGCCAGCCATTCGTCCGGCCAGGTCTCCACCACCAGCATGAAGCCCAGCGCCCACAGCTGGGCGAACGAGGGCAGTTGGGCCTGCGCCTCGGCCAGCGCGGCGGCGTCCTCCCCCTCCAGCCCGAGGGCCTGGGCACGCGCACCGGATTCGAGCTGGGCCATGGCGCTGCGCACGTCCAGCACCTGCGGGCAGTAGGCGCGTTCGTCGTCCAGCTTGTCCACATCTGCATCCAGTGCGGTGGCAACTTCCTGCCAGCGGCGTGCCCACAGGCTCTCGAACTCCTCTCGCACGACAGCGTCGGTGAAAAGCGCCTCCAATGTCCTCGGCGATTCGAGCAACACGGGCCAGTAGTCCGCAGGGGCGATCGGGCTGCGGCAGCACACCAATGCTGCGAGGAACCCCTCGCACATCTCCCACTGGGGCGCATCGATTCCCTGTTCCCGCAAGCCGTCCAGCAAGGCATCGAGCCGATCAAAGTCCTCCGGCTGCAGCGCGGTTGCGGCCGCCGGCCTTGCCTCGGTTGATGTGAACACGTTTGATTGCATGCGTTGTGGACATTCGGCCGAATCCGATTCGCCGAATGGTAAACAATGAGAGGTTTTTGCATCCAACAGATGGATGCAGAAGATTTGAATGCGCGCGACTCACGCTTTCAGTTGCGTCGAGTGTGCCAGTTTCAGCAGATTGGATGACGTTTCGCGCGGAAGGGCTGCATGACGGTTGGTAACAAGCTGTTGCATGACCTGGACGCCCAGGCCGGCCAGCCTGGCCCGCGTCACGAGCACTGCGCGGTCCTTGCTCAGCAGCAAAGCCCGCTGCGCGACCGCCAGGTCGATGAACGGCTGGTCGTCCGGATCGGTACAGCGCACGGCCGCCGCAGGTGGCTCATCGACCATCTGGCTGCCGGCATCGAACGCGGCCACGATCGCTTCGGACTTCAGGCCGCGGGCCTGCATCCAGGCCATCAAATGGGCGTAATGCAGCACGCGGGCCAGCTCCTCCCGCATGCAGGGCACGACCAGCCAGCGCAGCCGCCCTTGCGCCAGCGCTTCGTGCAGCGCCTGGGTGCGGGCATCGCGGAACAGCAGCAGGTCCAGCGCCACATTGGTGTCGAGCACCACGGCGCGGCCAGGCTCAACCGGTTCCACTACCGTCGGCAGAAGGCGAAGGCGAAGGTGCCGGTGCCGCAGCCCGGGCCGATCCGGCGACGAGTTCGAAGCGGAACAGCCGGCATTCGATGGGGCCGTTCCACATCGGCACGCGGCGCGACTCCTTCAGGCGCATGCGGCTGGGCAGCTTGGCGTCGGGCGTCAGTACCCATGCGGTCCAGCCCGCATAGTTGCGCTTCCAGTGGCTTGCCAGCTGCGCAAAGAAGTCGCCGCCATCGTCGGTCTGCGCGGTTTCCCGGCCGCGCTGTGGCGGCACGCGGCCACGGCCAGCGGTCCCGGCGACACCGGCCACGGCGATGCGCTCGCCGTAGGGCGGGTTCAGCAGCATGGTGCCGGCCTCGGCCGGCGGCATGCGCTGCAGCGCGTCGCCGCCGCGCAGCTGTACGGCCGCGGCCACGCCGGCCCGCTGCGCGTTGCGCTGCGCGAAGTCGACCATGCGGTGGGCCACGTCGCTGCCGAACACTGTGGCCGTGGGGGCGTGCTGGGCAGCCTGGGCTTCCTCACGCAGTGCAGCCCAGACATGCGCCTGGAACGGCGCCAGCCGCTCGAAACCGAAGCGCCGGTTCAGGCCCGGCGCGATGCCGCAGGCGATCTGGGCGGCTTCGATGGCGATGGTGCCGCTGCCGCAGCAGGGGTCGTACAGCGGCGTCCGCGCGTCCCAGCCGCTGGCGGAGAGCATCGCTGCGGCCAGGGTCTCCTTGAGCGGCGCGTCGCCCTTGTCCTCGCGCCAGCCGCGCTTGAACAGCGGCTCGCCCGAGCTGTCGATGTACAGCTGCAGCCGGTCGGTGGTCAGGTGGGCGTAGATGCGCACCTGCGGAAAGCGGGTGTCCACGTCGGGCCGGCTGCCGGCTTTGTCGCGGAAGCGGTCGGCGATGGCGTCCTTGATGCGCAGCGCGGCGAAATTCAGGCTCTGCAGCGGGCTGTGCTGGGCCGTGAGCTCGATCTTGAACGTCTGGCGCGGGGTGAACCAGGCTTCCCACGCGACGTTGGCGGCGATCGCATAGAGGTCCTGCTCCTGGCGGTAGTCGCCATGGGCCAGCTCGATCAGCACGCGCTGGCACAGCCGGCTGTGCAGGTTCAGCCGCATGGCGTCGCGCCAGGAGGCGGCAAGGCGCACGCCGGCGCGGCGGGCCTGGACCGGAGCGCCGGCAATGCGCGCGGCCTCGTCGGCCAGCATGGCTTCGACACCCGCCGCGCAGGGCAGGAACAAGCGCAGGTTTTGCATGGCTTACAGCGCTTTGCGCAGGTTCGTTGGCGCGATGCGCAGGGCTTCGCGGTACTTGGCGACGGTGCGGCGTGCGCACTCGATGCCCTGCTCCTTGAGCATCTCGGAGAGCTGGCTGTCCGACAGCGGCTTCTTCGGGTCCTCGGCCGTCACGAACTGCTTGATCAGCGCGCGCACGGCCGTGCTGGAAGCGTTGCCGCCGGTCTCGGTGCCCAGCGAGGAGCCGAAGAAGTACTTGAGCTCGAAGGTGCCGAAGGGCGTGGCCATGTACTTGGCCGTGGTCACGCGGCTGATGGTGGACTCGTGCAGGCCCAGCTCGTCGGCGATCTCGCGCAGCACCAGCGGGCGCATGGCCAGCGCGCCGTGCGTGAAGAAATTCTTCTGCCGCTCGACGATGGCGTTGGACACGCGCAGGATGGTGTCAAAGCGCTGCTGGATGTTCTTGATGAACCAGCGCGCCTCCTGCAGCCGCTGCTGCAGCGCGGCGGTGTCGGAAGCCTCGCGGCCGCCGCCGCGGTGCTGCTTGAGCGCGTTGGCGTAGATGTCGTGCACGCGCAGGCGCGGCATCACGTCGGCATTGAGCTGGGCGCGGAAGCGCACGTTGGCGCCGCGCCCGCTCTTGACGACGATGACGTCGGGCACGATCACGTTGCGCTCCACGTCGACGAACTTGCGGCCGGGCTTGGGCTCGAGCCGCGTGATCAGCGCCAGTGCGGCCTTGATGCCGGCCTCGTTGTCGCCGCACAGGTTGGCCAGGCGGCGCAGGTCGCGTCGCGCCAGCAGGTCCATGGACTGGCGGCACATGCGCAGCGCGGTGCGCCGCAGCGGGGGCGGCACCTCGTCCTCGGGCAGGGCACGGATCTGCAGCGCCAGGCATTCGCCCAGGTGGCGTGCGCCAACGCCGGGCGGCTCCAGGTTCTGCAGCAGGCGCAGGGCCACGGTGAAGCGGTGCACGAGCTCCTCGTGCGCCTCGGGATCATCGCCGGCGAAACCGGCGGCCAGCTCCTCCAGGCTGTCTTCGAGGTAACCGTCGTCGTTGAGCGATTCGATCAGGAAGCGCAGCGCGGCCGTATCCTCCTCGGACAGGCGCAGCGCCAGCGCCTGCCGGTGCAGGAAACTGGCGAGCGACTCCTGGCTGCGCGCCAGTTCGGTGGCGTCGGCCTCGCCGTCCTCGCCCTGCGTGGCGCCGTTGCGCGGCAGCGCATCGCCACCCCACTCGCCGTCGTCGGGCGCCACATCGTGCGTGCCGTCGCCGCCCCAGTCGTGCTCGTCGGCCTGGCCGGTCAGCGGCGATTCGGATTCGTTGCGGCTTTCGGCCGGTGCCTCGGTGGCGTAGTCCAGCCCGCTGGACAGGGCGGCCTCGGTGTCGCGGTCTTCGTCGCGCACCGGCGTGTCGGCCTGCGCCAGCCCGAAGTCCTCGCCGGGCGCCTCGTCCATGGATTGCTCGAGGAAGGGGTTCTCGTCGAGCATCTGCTCGACCTCCTGCGACAGTTCCAGCGTGGACAGCTGCAGCAGCCGGATGGACTGCTGCAGCTGGGGGGTCAGTGCCAGGTGCTGGGAGACGCGGAGGGAGAGGCCTTGCTTCATCGAAACCGTCGACTCCCTTACATCCGGAAGTGCTCGCCGAGGTAGACCCGGCGCACTTCGGCGTTGTCGACGATCTCCGCGGGCGTGCCCTTGGCCAGCACCCGGCCCTCGCTGATGATGTAGGCGTGGTCGCAGATGCCAAGCGTCTCGCGCACGTTGTGGTCGGTGATCAGCACGCCGATGCCGCGGCCCTTCAGGAAGCTCACGATGCGCTGGATCTCGATCACGGCGATCGGGTCGATGCCGGCAAAGGGCTCGTCCAGCAGGATGAAACGCGGCTGCGTGGCCAGCGCCCGCGCGATCTCCACGCGGCGGCGCTCCCCGCCGGACAGCGCCAGTGCGGAGGAGTCGCGCAGATGGTCCACGCGCAGGTCCTGCAAC
>CAJYRH010000311.1 GCA_913776795.1 uncultured Pseudorhodoferax sp.
GGCGATGCGGGTAGACGAGGTGCACGGGCATCGGGGCTGGCGCCCAGGAGCGCAGCACCTCGAGCAGGGCGCCGGACGCCAGGTGGTCCTGCACGTCGAAGGCTGGCACCTGGACGAGTCCCATCCCGGCCAGGGCGCAGGCGACGTAGGTCTCCACCGTGCCGGCGGCGACAACGCCGGGCA
Organism: uncultured Pseudorhodoferax sp.; assembly: GCA_913776795.1. Next base: position 184 of record CAJYRH010000311.1, read on the forward strand.
GCATGGCCGAGTGCGTTCGGCCGCCTTCCTGCCACTCCCAGGGTGCGTAGCGGCCGCCGGCTGCCGGGGCGTAGTTCACCTGGCGGTGGTGGCCGGCGAGCAGTTCCTGCGGCGTCGCAGGAATGCCGTGCCGCTCCAGGTAGCGCGGGCTGGCGCAACTGATGACGGCGAAGCGGCCGAGTGGTCGCGCGACCAGGCTGCTGGCCGACAGCGTGCCGACGCGCAACGCGCAGTCCACCCCTTCGTGCACCAGGTCCACGGCACGGTCGCTGGAGCCGTGTTCCAGTTCCACGCCGGGGTGGCGCGCCAGGAAGTCGGGCAGGGCAGGCGCCACCAGGCGGTGGGCGATCCGGCTGGGCATCTCCACGCGCAGTCGGCCGCGCAGGCCCTGGCCGGAGGAGGCGAACTGCTGTTCCAGTGCCTCCATGCCCTGTACCAGCGAACGCGCGCGCTCGAGCAGGCCCTCGCCCTCCGCTGTCAACCGGACTCTTCGCGTAGTTCTGTGCAGAAGCCGCGTGCCCAGGCGCGCCTCGAGCTGCTGCAACGCACCTGAAACGCTGGCACGTGGAAGCCCCAGTTGGTCAGCGGCCAGAGTGAAGCTGTTGCACTGCGCGATGCGAAGAAAGATTTTCAGATGGTCCAGCCGGTCCATGATTGTTCGCGAGTCCTGGATGGTGTAGACAGAAAAACGGACTTTATTTTGATTGTTTCCAAACATAGACTTTTCATTCCGTTCCATACAAAGGGGTACTGAATGTCTTTTCCCACACTGCAAGGCAAGGTCGCCGTCATCGCAGGCGGCGGCAAGAATCTGGGCGCACTCATCGCCGATCAGTTCGCAGACGCCGGAGCCAAGGGCCTGGTGCTGCACTACAACAGCGACAGCTCGCGCGACGAAACGGAAAAGACCGCAGCGGCCCTGAAGGCCAAGGGCGTCGACGTCCTGACCTTCCAGGGCGACCTGTCCGTGGTCGACAACTGCGTGAAGATGTTCGACCAGGCGGTGTCGCGCTTCGGCCAGGTCAACGTGGCAATCAACACCGCCGGGGTCGTGATCAAGAAGCCCATCCTGCAGGTGACCGAGGCCGACTACGAGAAGAGCTTCGCGGCCAATTCCAAGGCGGCGTTCTTCTTCATCCAGCAGGCCGGTCGCGTGCTCGGCGAGCGCGGCAGCATCGTGACCATCGTGAGCTCGCTGCTGGCGGCCTACACCGACTCCTATGCCGTCTACCCTGGCAGCAAGGCACCGGTGGAGCACTACACGCGCGCGGCATCCAAGGAGTTCGGCGCCCGCGGCATCAGCGTCAACGCGATCGGCCCCGGGCCCATGGACACGTCGTTCTTCTACGGCCAGGAGTCCAAGGAAGCGGTGGCCTACCACTCGTCGGCCGCCGCGCTGTCGGGCTACTCGAAGAAGGGCCTGACCGACATCGAGGACATCGCCCCGTTCGTCAAGTTCCTCGTGACCGAGGGCTGGTGGATGACCGGCCAGACCATCTTCGTCAACGGCGGCTACACCACCCGCTGAGCGTTGCGGCGCGCGCCGCCACGGAGGGCCGACCATGAACCGATTCCAACCCGTGTTGGACCGTCAACGGGAATTCTTCTTCAGCGGCGCGAGCCGGTCCCATGCCTGGCGCATGGACCAGCTCGGGCGGATGGAGCGCCTGCTGCGCGAGAACCAGCAGGCGCTGTGCGATGCGCTCTACCAGGACTTCCGCAAGCCGCCGTTCGAGCAGCTGTTCGAGATCACGGTGCCGCTGGGCGTGGTGTCCTATTACAGGAACAACCTGGCCGAACTCATGGCCCCGCAGCCAGTGCCCATTCCCAAGGGACTCGAGGCCGCAGGCAACCGCGGCGTGGTCCACAAGGAGCCTTACGGCGTCACGCTGGTGATCGGGCCCTTCAACGCGCCCATCCTGCTGCTGCTCGATCCAGCCATCGCCGCGCTGGCGGCCGGCAACACGGTGGTGCTTAAGCCGGCCAACACCACGCCGCGCGTGGCGGCCCTGCTGGCCGAGCTCGTGCCGCGCTACTTCGCACCCGAGGCCGTGTCCATCGTCACGGGCGGGCGCGAGGAGATCGCCTCGCTGCTGGAGCTGCCGTTCGACTTCATCTTCTTCACCGGCAGTTCCAACGTCGGCAAGGTCGTCATGCGGGCCGCGGCCGAGCACCTGACGCCCGTGGTGCTGGAACTCGGCGGTCAGAACCCCACGGTGGTCGACGAGACCGCCAACCTGGACATCGCGGTCGACCGCATCGCCTGGGGCCACAACGCGATCTCGGGCCAATGGTGCATCGCGCCGGGCTACGTCTACGTGCACCGGTCCATCGCCGACGATTTCATCGCGCGCCTGAAGCGCTCGCTCACGGCCATGTACGGCGCGGATCCGCAGCAGAGCCCGGACTTTGCCCGCATGATCAGCACGCACGACACCGAGCGCGTAGCCTCCTACATCCTGCCCGACAAGGTGGTGCACGGCGGTCGGGTTGATGTGGCCGACCGCTATGTGGAGCCGACGGTGCTTTACCCCTCGACCTGGGACGACCCGGCCATGCAGCAGGAGGTGTTCGGCCCCGTGCTGCCGGTTCTGCCCTACGACGACTTCGACGCCATGGTGGACACCGTCATGCGCCGCCCGAAGTCGCTGGCCGCCTACATCTTCAGCAAGAACCAGGACCACATCGACCGCTTCCTGGGCCGCGTCTCGTTCGGCGGCGGTTGCGTGAACCAGACCAACCTGCACTGCTGGATCGACAGCCTGCCCTTCGGCGGCGTCGGCTACTCGGGCATGGGCAAGTACTACGGCAAGGCTGGCTTCGATGTCCTGTCCAACACCAAGGCCCTGCTGCTGGGCAACCCCGACCAGGTGCTCGACGTGTTTCCTCCCTACGCGGGCAAGGACATTGCGGCCAACCTGTCGGTCTTCTCGGAGTGAACGCATGCGCATGTCCCTACCATCCCACGCCAGGCGCCATTGGCTGGCAACCGGTGCCGCCCTGTCCCTGGGCGTGCTGCTGCCGGGCTGCGCGGCCTCTGGCGCCACGCCGCCCGGTCCGGGCATGAGGGCCTCGGTCACCTACCTGCACCTGCTGGCCAAGGTGCCGATGTTCCGCGGCATGTCGAACGAGCAGTTGCAGTGGGTGATCGACCATTCGCGCGAATGGTCTGTCGAGCCCGGCGCCGAAGTCGCCAGCAGCCAGCGTGGGGCCGACAGCTTCTGGACGCTGCTCGACGGCGGCTGGCGCCTCGAAGTGGGCGGGCGCACGGAGGAGGCCGGCCATGCCGATCCGGCCAAGTGGTACGGCGGGCGCGACATGCAGGCGCTGGGTTTGCCGCCGACCCGCCTCGTGGCCACGCGGCCGAGCTATGTGATGGAGATCGCCCAGCCCGAACTGGACGAGATGCTGCGCCGTGGGCTACCGTTGGCGCCGCACCTGCAGGCGGGCCTGGATTTCTACCGTGCGCTGGCGCGCCGCTGAGACGGCATTGCAGTTTTTCAACAAGGAAGGGAGGGCGCCATGCACATGGCCATGACGATGGGTGGGGGCGTGCTGTTGCTCGCGGTGTTCGTGTTGTTCGGCTGGCAATGGGGTGCCAGCAGCGCCGCGATGGCGCTGGCGGCCAAGGCGTTCGTGCCGGTGTGGTTGGGGGTGGCCCTGGTCAACATGTGGGTGGGTGTGGCGCACGCCGGCTACACCGTCCGCGAGGAGCTGCCGATCTTGTTGATCGTGTTCGCCGTACCGGCGGTCGTGGCCGGCTTGGCCGCCTGGCAACTGTCACGCGGCTGAGCGGCATCTTGAGCTCGCCGGCCATCGCGCTTCTGCGCACGCGCGGCAAGGCCGCCAAGGTCCTGAACCTCGAACTGTTCTTCGACCTGGTCTATGTCTTCGCCATCACCCAGCTTTCCCACTACCTGCTGGAGCACCTGACGCCCATGGGCGCGCTGCAGACCGCGACCCTGTGGTTCGCGGTCTGGCTGGGCTGGCAGTACACGGCCTGGGTCACTAACTGGTTCAACCCCGACCACCTGGTCATGCGCCTCATGCTGATGGCGCTGATGGGCGTGGCCCTGCTGGTATCGGCCGCCATCCCCGACGCCTTCGGCGCACAGGGGCTGCTGTTCGCCTGCAGCTACGCCACCATCCAGGTCGGCCGCACGCTGTTCGTGCTCTGGAGCCTGGGCCGCGGCCATGTGCTGCGGCCTAACTTCCTGCGCATGCTGTGCTGGCTGCTGCTGTCGGGCGCGCTGTGGGTCGCCGGTGGCCTCAACGAGGGCAACCTCCGGCTCGGGCTTTGGCTGGCGGCGGTGGCCTGCGAATACCTGTCGCCCATGGCCGGCTTCCCCGTGCCAGGCCTGGGACGCTCGCAGACTGCGGACTGGACCATCGACGGCGGCCACCTGGCCGAGCGCTGCCAGCTGTTCGTGATCATCGCGCTCGGCGAGTCGGTGCTGGCGACAGGCGCCTCGTTCGCCAACGCCGCGCATCCGGGCCTGGCCGTGTGGCTGGCCATGGTCGTCTCGTTCATCGGCTGCGTGGCGATGTGGTGGATGTACTTCGACACCTCCAGCGGCGACGCCGCGCACGTGATCGAGCACTCCGACGACCCGGGCCGGCTGGGCTCGTACTTCCACTACATCCATGTGGTGTTGATCGCGGGCGTGATCGTTTGCGCGGTGGCCGACGACCTGGTCGTGGCCCATCCCGCGGACGCCGTCAAGTTCAAGTACGCGCTGGTGCTGGCCGGCGGGCCCCTGGTGTATCTGCTCGGCAATGCACTGTTCAAGCGCGTCGTCTACGGCCGCTTCCCGCGCTCGCATGCCATCGGCATGCTGCTCCTGCTGGCGCTGTTGCCGCTGCTGCCGCACCTGAGCCTGCTCGCGGCCGGCACGCTGACCACCGCAGTGATGGTGGCGGTCACGGGCTGGGAATCGGTTTACGCGCGGCGCCTGGCGGCCGGCCGGGCCGGCGCCGGCCACGCCGCGTGAGGACTGCGTTCTGCTAAGGTCGCCCCCGCTTTCGATGGGGGAAACGTGATGGCAATGGAGGGGAGTGGCAGCGACCTGGTCAAGGTCGTGAGCCTGCTGGGTGCGGCCGTGGTGGCAGTGCCGCTGTTCAAGAAGCTGGGCCTGGGCTCGGTGCTGGGTTACCTGGCCGCGGGCCTGGCGATCGGCCCGTTCGGGCTCAAGCTGTTCGACGACCCGCAGGCCATCCTGCACGTGGCAGAGCTCGGCGTGGTGATGTTCCTGTTCGTGATCGGGCTGGAAATGCAGCCTTCGCACCTGTGGAGCCTGCGCCGCCAGATCTTCGGCCTCGGAAGCCTGCAGTGCCTGGTCTGCGGCGTGCTGCTGACGCTGGTGGGCGTGGGCTTCGGCTTCTCGTGGGCGGTGTCTTTCGTGAGCGCCATGGGCTTCGTGCTGACCTCCACGGCCATCGTCATGCAGCTGCTGGGCGAGCGCGGCGACATCGCCGCGCCGCGCGGCCAGCGCATCGTCTCCATCCTGCTGTTCGAGGATCTGCTGATCGTGCCGCTGCTGGCCATCGTGGCCTTCATCGCGCCGGCGGCGGTGGATGCGCAGGCCGTGGCGCCCTCGCGCTGGGGTGTGATCGGCCT
>CAJYRH010000312.1 GCA_913776795.1 uncultured Pseudorhodoferax sp.
CGCGCGCTCGAGTTCGTCGGCCAGCGCAAAGGCTTCGCATTCTCGATGCAGGACATCCCGGCCGAGGATCCAGCGACCTACCGAATGATCTCGCGAGCGGACACCGTGGGCACCTTCCAGATCGAGTCGCGTGCGCCGGATGCCGGACAGCATGCCGAGCCCGAGGATGTCGACCTTGAGAAGGCCCAGCGCGTCGATGTCGTCCTTGTCCCATTGCACCAGCGTCCTGTCCGGCATCGCGGCGTTCTCGATGGGCACGATGCGCTTCAACGGTCCGTTCGTCAGCACCATGCCCCCGGGGTGCTGCGACATGTGCCTGGGCATGCCGATGAGCTGCGACGTCAGCTGCATGAGCTGCTGCACGGCGAGTTTGTCCATGTCCAAGCCGGACTCGATGACCCGCTGCGCCATCACCTCGGCACCGTCCCACCACGCCAGGTTGTCGGCGAGGGCTTGGAGGCTGCGCAGCTCAATGCCAAGCGCGCGGCCCACGTCCTTGAACGCCATCTTGGCGCGGTACTTGATGACCACCGCGGTCAAGGCTGCACGGTCCCGGCTGTACTTGTTGTAGACGTACTGCAGGACTTCTTCACGCCGCTGGTGCTCGAAATCGATGTCGATGTCCGGCGGCTCGTTGCGCTCTTTGCTGATGAAGCGCTCGAAGAGAACCGACATGCGCGCTGGGTCGACTTCGGTCACGCCGATGCAATAGCAGACGACGCTGTTGGCTGCGCTGCCCCGGCCCTGGCACAGGATGCCTTGGGACTGCGCGAACCGAACGACGTCCGCGACCGTCAAAAAATAATGCTCATAGCCAAGGTCCGCGATGAGCTCGAGCTCGTGCTCGATCTGCGCCTGCACCTTGGCGGGAATTCCTTGCGGCCAGCGGCGCCCGGCGCCTTCGTACGCGAGCCGCCGCAGGTAGCTGCTCGGCGTTTCACCTTCGGGCACGACCTCGTCGGGGTACTGGTAGCGCAGCTCGTCCAAGGAGAACGTGCAGCGCGCAGCGATGTTCAGCGTCTCGGCCAGCAGGTCGTCATCGAAGCGTTGGGCGAGTTGCACACGCGTTCGCATGTGCTGCTCGGCATTGAGCTCCAGGTCCAGGCCGCATTCGGTGAGAGGCCGGCCCACGCGCGTGGCAGTCATCACGTCGTGCAAAGGCTTGCGGGACCGAACATGCATGCGCACATCGCCGCTGGCTACGAGCGGAATCGCGGTCAGCCTGCTGACCTCGCGCATGCGGTGCATCCACATCTCGTCATCGAGCACGCGGTACGCTTCGACCGCCAGCCAGCAGCGCCCCATGAAGTTCGACAGCAGCCAGCGCGCGATCGTCTCCAGCTGCGCATCCGTAGAGTTCCGATCCGGCGACACCAGGACCACGCAGTCCTGCAGCGCTTCAGGGTCGATGGCGTCCAGTCGCAAGTGGTAGGAGCCCTTCTCTGAGCTTCTTCGCAAGGCCGTGATGAACGCGCACAGATCCCCGTAGCCCCTCAGGTTGCAAGCGAGCACGATGAACACGAAGGGCGCGTCGCAATCGACCGCGAACTGGCTGCCGTGGATGACGTGCAGGCCCCGCTCTTTGCCTTCCACGTGCGCGCGCACGGCCCCGGCCATGGAGCACTCGTCGCACACGGCCAGTGCGCTGTAACCCAGCTTGTGCGCACGCTCGACCAGTTCCTCGGGCCAGCTTGCGCTCTTCAGGAAGCTGAAGTTGGACATGCACCGCAGTTCGGCGTAGCCGGGAATGCCGGCGCGTTGGTCGGTGCTCATGAGAACGATCCGTGTAGGTACCAGGCCGCAGCATCGCCGCCAAGATGCTCGTGGAAGACCCACAGGAAGCCGGCGCGCGGGCTGCGCGCGACCCAGTAGTCCCGCACGACCGTGGCTGTGGTCTCGGCGTCCACGTCCTTGATGCGGTGCCACCAGCCGCCTTCGATGCGGTGCGGGCCGACCCGCAGCTGCAGGACGCCCTGGTACATCGGCTTGTCGCCGCGCATGGCCAAGCGCAGTGGCGTCGGCAGGATGAAGTTGGGCTGCGGAAACCGGCTGCGCCGCGCCCGCTTCTTCGGCAGGGGCAGCGGCGCTGGCTGCCAATGGGTCTGCCACTCCAGGCGATGGTCTTCCACGAGCACGGGCCGACGAACCTTGTCCGGGCCCAGGCGTGCCGCGACGCGTTCGAGCACCAAGGTCATCGACTCGCCAGACTGGGCGGCGTCTGGAAGCAGCGACTTGCTGAGCTCTTCCAAGGGCTGGACGTCAAGGGCTTCCAACTCGATGTCGCCCGCCGGTGCGGCCAGCTCGGTCTTGGCCAGGTTCTCCGCCAGCAGTCGGCACAGGTGTTCCGGGTCGCGCATCGGCGAGGCCGTGCGAATGGTCAGCTCGCCACCCTCGCCGGCCCCGCGCGGGCACATGGCATCGTGCACCCAGCGCAAAACGAAAGCGGTGGTACCCGAGTGCCTGGCTGCGAGCCAACCGCACAGCTGGATGACGAGCCGGCGCGCACCGAACTGCAGCGCCGGAGCAGTGTCCACGCGCGACATCAGCTCCAGGCGCGCGCGGAACGTCTCCGGCAGCACTTCCCACACATGGGCCTCCGGCCTGAGCCCATAGGCCTGGTCCATCGCCAGCAACAGGTTCTTGTCGAAGCGGCGGCTGATGCCGCCACGGGGCAAAGCGCGCACGTCACCGAGGATGCGGCAACCCAGCTGCGTCAGCGTGGTCAGGTGGGGACGCACGGCGGCGAGCACATCCATCGGCAGTGCATCGAGCATGGCCGTCACCGGACCGCGCACGCCGTTTTCCTTGCCGGTGCGGGCGAACGCGATCGCGGCCAGGCTGGTGGTCGCCCAGGCGACCTGGCCTACGTCGAGCTCGGAAGCCTGTCCAACAATGCGGTCGCGCAGCGCGCGGCGGCCACCGTACAGGCGCACGCTCCCCTCCACCTCGAGCACCACTGCGTCTTCAACGATGGCCACCCGCGGTGAAAACTGCAGTGCCCATGTCGAAAGTCCGCGCAGTTGCTCATCCGATGGCGGCGTGCTGGGACTGGCGCGCAACAACAGGGCTGCCCACAAGC
>CAJYRH010000313.1 GCA_913776795.1 uncultured Pseudorhodoferax sp.
GGGCCAGAAGCCGATCACGCCCGAGATCGTGTAGGCGAAGTAGGCGCCCAGCATGTAGAAGCTGGTGTGGGCGAAATTGAGCACGCCCATCATGCTGAAGATCAGGGTCAGGCCCGAGCTCAGCATGAACAGCAGCAGCCCGTAGCTGACGCCGTTCAGCAGGGAGATCACGAAAAATTCAAGACTCATCGGAGTGCTTCGCTTCGGCGGGCAGGGTGGACCTCGCGGCGCGGCCAGTCAGGCCGGCGCCGAGTGGTTCACACGATGCCTGGGGGTGGAAAAAAACCGGGAGCGGCCCGGGCCCGCGAGGGCGCTGGCGGCCAGCGGCTCAGGACGGCCGCTTCATCTGGCACGAGGTGGGCGTGCTGGCCACATAGGGCTCGTAGTATTTCACCGGAACGAAGGTGTAGCCGGTGTTTTCGGCGTCATAGGGATACTTGCCGCCGGCCTTTTCCCAGCGCGAGACGAAGAGGCCCTGCTGCAGCTGGTGGTCGGTCTTGCGCATCTCGACCTCGCCGTTGAAGCTGTTGAACTTCATGCCCTCCATCGCGGCAGCCACCTTCACCGGGTCGGTGGACTTGGCCTTGACGAAGCCGGCGTCGAGGATGGCGAAGGCGTGATAGACGGCGCCGGTGTACATGTCGTCGTTGAACTTGGCCTTGAAGTCCTTGACGATGCGGCCGATGTCGCCGGGCAGGTTCAGGTGGTTGTACGAGGTCATGTACACCCGCCCTGCCGCCGCCGAGCCCATGGCCGTGGGGCTGCCGGTCACGCCGCCGTAGTAGGTGTAGAAGTTGACGTTGTTCAGGCCCGAATCGTTGGCGGCCTTGATCAGCAGGGCCAGGTCCGAGCCCCAGTTGCCGGTGATGACCGTGTCGGCGCCCGACTGCTTGATCTTGGCGATGTAGGGCGAGAAGTCGCGCACCTGGGCCAGCGGGTGCAGATCGTCGCCCACGATCTGGATGTCGGGGCGCTTCCTCGCCAGGTTCTCCTTGGCGTATTTGGAGACCTGCTGGCCGTGCGAATAGTTCTGGTTGATGAGATAGACCTTCTTGACCTCGGGCTGGTCCTTGATGAAGGTGGTCATGGCTTCCATCTTCATCGACGTGTCGGCATCGAGCCGGAAGTGCCAGTAGCTGCACTTGCTGTTGGTGAGGTCCGGGTCCACCGCCGCGTAGTTGAGGAACACCACCTCCTTGCCCGGGTTGCGCGCGTTGTACTTCTCCAGCGCGTCGATGATGGCCAGCGCCGGGCCCGAGCCGTTGCCCTGCACCACATAGCGCGCGCCCTGGTCCATGGCCGAGCGCAGGGCGCTGGTGGTCTCCTGCGGGCTGAGCTTGTTGTCGATGCCGATGATCTCGAACTTCACGCCCGAGGCGTTCTTCTTGTTGAACTCCTCGGCCAGGAACTGGAAGCTCTTGAGCTGGTTGGTGCCGACAGCCGCCATCAGGCCCGACAGGGGGTCCAGCCAGGCGATCTTGACGGTGTCGCCCTTCTGGGCGAATGCGCCGCCAGCGCTTACCAGCAGGACCGATGCTGCTACTGCCTTGATAGCGAAACCCATGTCTGTCTCCTGAGGTGTTGTCGATGCGGCCCAGCGTATCGGCTTGCCCCCGGAGACGTTTGAGGGAATGCCCGTAGCCACTATCGCGCAAGCGACTACGGGCGGCCGCGAGCGATCAGAGACCGGGCAGGCGGTAGCCCGCCAGCTGCTCGCGCAGCCGGGTCTTGAGCATCTTGCCGGTGGCGCCGATCGGGATCGCCTCCACGAACACCACGTCGTCCGGGATCTGCCACTTGGCGGCCTTGCCTTCGTAGAACTTCAGCAGCTCCTCGCGCGTCACCTCGGCCCCGGGCTTGCGCACCACGGCCACGATGGGGCGCTCGTCCCACTTCGGGTGGGGCATGCCCACGCAGGCCGCCATGGCCACGCCCGGGTGGGCCATGGCGACGTTCTCGATGTCGATGGAGCTGATCCACTCGCCGCCGGACTTGATCACGTCCTTGCTGCGGTCGGTGATCTGCATGAAGCCGTCCGCATCGATGGTGGCCACATCGCCGGTCGGGAACCAGCCGATGCCGTGCTCGTCGGGCACCAGCGGGTCGCCGCCCTCGCCCTTGAAGTAGCTCGCGACGATCCACGGGCCCTTGACCAGCAGGTCGCCGTAGGTCTTGCCGTCCCAGGGCAGCTCGCGGCCCGCGCCATCGACGATCTTCATGTCCACGCCGTAGATGGCGCGGCCCTGCTTGCCCAGCACCTTCATCTGCGCGTCCTTGGGCCAGTCGAGCTGCTTGCGCTTGAGCGTGGTCAGCGTGCCCAGCGGGCTCATCTCGGTCATGCCCCAGGCATGCAGCACGCGCACGCCGTAGTCGTCCTGGAAGGTCTGGATCATGGCCGGCGGGCAGGCCGCGCCGCCGATCACCGTGCGCTGGAGCGTCGAAAAGCGCAGCCCGGACGACTTGACGTGGCCCAGCAGCATCTGCCAGACCGTGGGCACGCCCGCGGCGAAGGTGACGCCCTCGGCCTCCATCAGTTCATAGACCGATTTTCCGTCGAGCGCCGGGCCCGGGAACACCAGCTTGCAGCCGGTGAGCGGCGCCGAATACGGCAGGCCCCAGGCATTGACGTGGAACATGGGCACGACAGGCAGCACCGCATCGCGTGCCGACAGGCACATCACGTCGGGCAAGGCCGCCGCATAGGCGTGCAGCGTGCTGGAGCGGTGGCTGTAGAGCGCGGCCTTGGGGTTGCCCGTGGTGCCGCTCGTGTAGCACATGCCGCAGGCGGTGTTCTCGTCGAAGCGCGGCCAGGCGTAGTCGGGCGATGCACCGGCGATCAGCGCCTCGTAGCTCATCAGGCCGGGCACGCCGCTGCCTTCGGGCAGCCGGTCGGCATCGCAGAGCGCCACCCAGTGGCGCACGGTGGGGCAGCGCGCATGCACGGCCTGCACCAGCGGCAGGAAGCTGAGGTCGAAGCACAGCACCTGGTCTTCGGCATGGTTGACGATCCAGGCGATCTGGTCGGGGTGCAGGCGCGGGTTGATGGTGTGCAGCACGCGGCCCGAGCCGCTCACGCCGTAGTACAGCTCCAAATGTCGGTAACCGTTCCAGGCCAGCGTCGCGACTCGGTCGGAGAACAGCAGGCCTTCCCCGTCCAGCGCATTCGCCACCTGGCGCGAGCGCACGGCGCAGTCGTGCCAGGTGTAGCGG
>CAJYRH010000314.1 GCA_913776795.1 uncultured Pseudorhodoferax sp.
CCCAGCATGAAGATTGCAGTGCGGTAGCTGGCCTCCAGCGCGGTGGCGCGCACCAGCGACAGGTGGGTGCGCACGCGCGCCCGCACGACCAGCGGCGAGACCGGCTTGACGATGTAGTCCACGCCACCGGCCGCAAAGCCCGCTGCCTCGTCGCCGACCTCGGAGAGCGTGGTGACGAAGATCACAGGCGTGTCGCGCGTGGCCGGCTCGGACTTCAGGCGGCGGCACAGCGCGTAGCCGTCCATGTCGGGCATGCGGATGTCCAGCAGCACCAGCGCCGGGTGGTGCTTTTGCGCCGCGGCCAAGGCCTCGGCGCCGTCGCGGGCGAAGACCAGCGGGTGCTCGTCTGCAAGGATCTGGCGCAGTGTCGCCAGATTGGCCGGTTCATCGTCGACGATCAGGATCGGCCGGCGGCGCAACATGGGAATCTCCTTGGCGCGGTTCAGGTGGTCTCGAGAAGGCGGCGCACATAGCGTTCGCCGCCGCGAAAGTCGTAGCTGTCCAGCAGGGCCTGCAGGGCCTGCACGTCGTGCGGCGGCAGATGCCGTCCCAGCGTGGCCAGCAGGGCTTCGGCCGGACCTGGGTCGTCGGCATCGAGCGCGCGCAGCAGCGCCCGCAGCAGCGTCTGCGGTTGCTCGCCCGCAGGCGTTGGCGCGGGCGAGGCCAGGGGCGCCTGCGGCTCGGCCGCCGCCAGCTTGCGCAGCGAGGCACTGGCCGTCTCCAGCGCCTGCTCGAGCCGCTGCAGTGCGGGCGCCGGGTCTTTTCCCTGCCGCAGTGCGTGCTCGATCTCGGCTGCTGCCTCGGCTGTCTGCGGCAGCGCCAGGTGGGCGGCCCCCCCGCGCAGGCGATGGGCCGATGCGGCCGCATGCCCGGTTTGGCCAGCGGCGAGCAGTGCGCCGATCTCCTGCGCGCAGCCGCCATGCTCCTGCAGAAAGCGCGCCAGGAAGCGGCGGTACGCCGTGGCATCGGTCCAGATCTGCAAGCCCTGCGCCAGGTCGATGCCTGGCAGCTCCTGCAATGCCGGGGCCGCACGTCGCGCACCCGGTGCGGCCAGGGCGGTGGTGCCGCCATCGCGGCCGGTCAGCCTGCGCACCAGGGCAATGGTTTCGGCCACGTCGAACGGCTTGCCGATGAAACCGTTCATGCCCGCAGCCCAGGCCGCGTCCTGCTGGCTCTTGAAGGCGCCCGCCGTCAAGGCGACAACGGGCAGCCGCGCCAGCTGCGGCCTGGCGCGGATGCGGCGCGTGGCCTCGATGCCGTCCATGACAGGCATCTGCACATCCATCAGCACGATGTCCACGGGCGCTGCAGCGCTGTCCGCAAGCCGGTCCAGCGCCTGCTGGCCATCGCCTGCCAATGCCACGCGCGCGCCGGCACGCTGCAGGATGCGCTGGGCCACCTCGCGGTTGATCTCGCTGTCGTCCACGACCAGGATGGACAGGCCGGCCAGCGGCTGGGCCTGCGCCACCGGTGCGGCCGCAGCCGGCTGCTTCGTGGTGTTGCGGCGGCGTTGGGCCTGCACCACCGCGTCGTAGAGCTTGGAGCTGGTGAGCGGCTTGTCCAGCACCGCGTCGACAAGATCCGGACCGGCCTGCGCCAGCAGCGCCCCCCGCGCATGGGCCGTCACCATGATGACGATGGGGCACGCCTGTGCCGGCACCGCAGTGCGGATGGCGCGCGCGGCTGCGAGGCCGTCCATGCCCGGCATGCGCCAGTCGAGCAGGACCACGTCGGGCAGGGTCTGGGCCGCCACCCGGCGGTCGATGAAGTCCAGTGCATCGCGGCCGGAGGCCACGGCCTCCATCTGCCAGCCCAGCGCGCGTGCCGTCGCCACCGTGGCCTCGCGCACGAGCGGGTTGTCGTCCGCCACCAACCCCTGGACCTGCAGCATGGCAGGCGAGGAGAAGTGCGTGTCCGGCGCCGGTTCGAACGGCACGGAGAACCAGAAGGTGCTGCCCTGGCCGGGCGTGCTGCGCACGCCGATCTCGCCCCCCATGAGTTCGACCAGCTGGCGGCAGATCGCCAGACCCAGGCCGGTGCCGCCGAAGCGCCGCGTGGTCGAACTGTCGGCCTGCGCGAAGGGCGCAAAGATGTCCTGCACCTTGTCGTCCGGGATGCCGATGCCCGAGTCCACCACAGAAAAGCGCAGCCGCACCTGGCGGCTGTCGCGCCACTCCAGTTCCGTCTGCAGCGCGACCTGGCCGCTGTCGGTGAACTTGATGGCGTTGGCCGTCAGGTTCACGAGCACCTGCTGCAGCCGCAGGGCATCGCCCACGAGCTGGCTGGCGCCGAGCGGAGGTGGCGAGACCACGAGTTCCAGCGGCTTGTCGCCGGCGTTCACGCCCATGATGGTGGCCACGTTGTCGATGACCTCGTCGAGCCGGAACGGCGCGCGCTCGATCTCCAGCCGCCCTGCCTCGATCTTGGAGATGTCCAGCACATGGTTGATGGTGCCCAGCAGCGTGCGCCCGGCCGCGTGGATCTTGCGCACCAGGTCCAGCGGCTCGCCCTGCAGTGCACTGTGTTCGAGCAGGTAGGCCAGTCCCAGGATGGCGTTGAGCGGCGTGCGCACCTCGTGGCTCATGTTGGCGACAAACGCAGCCTTGGCGTGGCTGGCCTGCTCTGCGGCGTCGCGGGCCTGCACGAGCTCGGCCTCGGCACGCTCCAGGTCGGAGATGTCCTGCAGGAAGACCACGGTGGCCGGGCCGTCAGACAGGTGCACGGCGCTGCAGGCCACCAGCACCGGCAGCAGCGCGCCGCTCTTGCAGACGCTGTGCACCTTGCCCGCGCTGCTGGGTGCTGCCTGCGGAGCGGCCAGCGCAGCGTGCGCGTCGACGGCGAACGATGCCCGCCAGTCGCTCCCGGTCAGGGTGTCGGAGCCGCCGTAGCCATGCATGGCGAGGAAGCGCTGGTTGGTGTACTCGAACTGCGCGCCGCGCAGGATGGCGATGGCCGCCGGGGCGTCCTCGATGAGCATGCGAAAGCGCGCTTCCGACAACTTGAGCGCGGTCTCGGCCCGGCGACCCGAGATGTCACGCACGACCGCCAGGAAGCGTGGGCGGCGCTCGGCGGTGGCGGGCAGGTACTGCAGGAACACCTCCGCCGGGATCGGATGGCCGTCGCGGTGCCGGTGCACGACCTCGACCAGCTGGGCCGGTTCGCGCCCATCGACGAGAGGGCGCGTGCGCTCCAGATACTGGGCCGGCGTGGTGTCCCACAGCAGGTCGGTCGGCTTCATCGCGAGCAGGGCCTCCTCGCTGTAGCCGCTCATGCGGATGGCGCCTTCATTGACGTAGATGAACTGCAGCGTCTGCGCGTCCAGGATGAAGACGCAGTCGAGCGTTTCGTCCAGCATGCTCTTGAAGTCGCGCAGTTCCGCTTCGCGCACCGCCAGGGACTGCGCCGCCAGCTGCCGCGCCGTCACATCCATGTGGGTGCCGGCCAGGCGCACGGGGGTGCCGTCGACGCGGTTGCCGCGCGACAGGATCCAGACCCAGTGGCCCTCGGCGTGCCGCACGCGGAACTCGGCTTCGAAGCGCGGGGCGCGGCCCTCCACGTGGTCTGCGGCGTGGGCCAGCACGCCGGCCACATCGTCTGGGTGCAGCCGTCGCGCCCAGGGCTGGCGCTCGAGCTGGAGTTGTGCGGGCGTCAGGCCCAGCATGCTGCTGCCCCGCGCGTCGAGCACGATGCGGCCGGTGTCCAGGTCCCACTCCCACAGGCCCAGGTCGGCGCCGCGCAAGGCCAGCGCCACGCGTGCCTCGCTCTCGTGGCGCGCCGCACGGCTGGCTTGCTGCAGGGCGGCCACCTGTGTGCGCCGGCGCTGCAGCAGCCCCAGGCCGAGGCCGCTCGCCAGCGTCGCCGCTGCGAACAACAGTCCGTAGGTGCGCGCCTGTTGCCAGATCGGGGCGTACATCGCCGACTCGGATCGGCCCACTGCCACGACCAGCGGCTGGTCGACCTGCAGCCGGGGCGACAGCACGGTGCGTACGGCCACGCGCCGGTCCTGGACGGCCGACTGGTCGTGCACGAGGCTGTGCAGCACGCCTGCGGCCGCATGTTCGTGCCAGAAGGAACCCGGGCGTTGCAGATCGTCCAGCATGTCGCCGGCCGTCAGTGGCGCGACCTGGAACAGCCTTCCCTTGCCGTGCAGCACCGCGGCCCACATGTCTGGCGCGTACGTCACCGAGCCCAGCACGCCGCCGAAGTATTCGGGGTCCAGCGTGGCACTGGCCACCCGCAGCACGCTGGCGTCGTGCGCTCCGTTGGAACGCGCGGCATTCAAGGCCACGCTGCCGAGGTACGAACGGAAGGGTTCCGACAAGGAAAGCATGCCCGCCCGCGGCGGATGCCGGGCGGCGCGGAAGAAGTCGCGCTCGCCGTAGTTGCGGCCCAGCAGCTCGGGGCGGTTGGCCGCCAGCACCGTGCCGTTGCCATCCATGACCGCCAGCGTGCGAACGCCCGGCATCACGTCCACCAGCGTCTGCAGCGCGGCCTCGCCCGCGCGGCCGGCCGGCACGGGCCAGTGCAGCGCGGCCTGGAGTACGGTGTGCAAGGCCTGGTCGACACTTTCCAGCTGCCGGCGCACGTGGTGGTCCACGACCTGGGCCTGTGTCTGCAGACGCGCACTTTCCAAGCTGTCGATGCGCCTGTACTCCCGTACCAGGGCGTAGGCCATCAGTCCGGCAACCACGACAAGAACGCCGGCCAGCAGCAGCCATTCGCGCAGCAGTGCAGGCCAACGATGACCATGGGCGTTATTTGCAACCATTAACAGCCATGTTTTTCCGGTTAATCGCTCAAATTTAGGCCATATTACCGCGTGCAGGAGGTGAGGGCATCGCGCCTTGCTTCGAAGCTGGTCGTGGGAACAGTCGGTCGCGCGAAGGGAAGAACATGATCGCCCCGTGGCCATGCGGGTCGCGGGTAAGGCGAACGGCCACCGAGGCGAAACCGTCAGGCCGCAGGTAGCGAGATGTGGTGTGCCGACAGCCCACGTTGGGGGCAGGCCGCATGCATGGCGCGCCAAGCAGGCGGCGCGGAACACGAAGACAAGAAGGGGTGACGAGCCTTGACCCCGGCACTGGCTACACAGTTAGGGCTGCTTGGTTCCCCACCTGACCCGGTTGGCCGCTTCACCATGCGGGAAGGCCCGTCGGGGCGCATTGTAGCTGTGGCCGCATTGCCCTCCGGACCGGTTCGTAGAATGCACGGATGTCCTATCTGGTTCTCGCGCGCAAATTCCGACCCAAGACGTTTGGAGAGATGGTGGGACAGGAGCATGTGGTCCGCGCACTGGAGAACGCACTGACAAGCCAACGCCTGCACCATGCGTACCTGTTCACGGGTACGCGTGGGGTCGGCAAGACCACCGTGTCGCGCATCCTGGCCAAGTCGCTGAACTGCCAGGGTACGGACGGGCAGGGCGGGGTGACCGCCCAGCCCTGCGGGGTTTGCCAGGCCTGCGCCGAGATCGATGCCGGCCGCTTCATCGACTACACGGAACTCGACGCTGCCTCCAATCGCGGCGTGGACGAGGTGCAGGGCCTGCTGGAGCAGGCCGTCTACAAGCCGGTGCAGGGCCGCTTCAAGGTCTTCATGATCGACGAAGTGCACATGCTGACGAACACGGCGTTCAACGCCATGCTCAAGACGCTGGAGGAGCCGCCCGAGTACCTCAAGTTCGTGCTGGCCACCACCGATCCGCAGAAGGTACCTGTGACGGTGCTGTCGCGTTGCCTGCAGTTCAACCTGCGACCGATGGCGCCCGAGACGGTGCGCGAGCACCTGGGCCGCGTGCTGCAAAGCGAGCATGTGCCGTCCGACGATGCATCGCTGCGCCTGCTGGCGCGCGCGGCCAGAGGCTCCATGCGCGATGCGCTGTCGCTGACCGACCAGGCGATCGCTTTCGGCGCCGGCCAGTTGCAGGAAGCCAACGTGCGCCAGATGCTGGGCAGCGCCGACCGCAGCCATGTGCTGCGCCTGCTGCAGGCGCTGGCTGAAGGCGATGGACGCACCGTGGTCGACACCTGCGAGGAACTGCGCCTGCAGGGCCTGTCGGCCGCCGCCACGCTGGAGGACATGGCCGCCATGCTGCAACGCATGGCCGTGCTGCAGGCCGTGCCCGACGGCATGCGCAGCGACGACGCCGAGCAGGCTGACGCAGCCCGCCTGGCCGCGGCGATGCCGGCCGACGAAACGCAGTTGCTCTACTCCATCTGCCTGCATGGCCGTGCCGAACTCGGTCTTGCGCCGGACGAGTACGCAGGCCTCACGATGGTGCTGTTGCGACTGCTGGCATTCAAACCGGCAAGCGCCGCAGCGGAAAAAAAAACTCTGCATGACGGCGACACCGGCCTGAACCGCGCTGCGCCAGCACCTGCGGCCGCGGCCGCGCGATCGCCAATGCCTGCGCCAGAGGCAGCGCCAGCGTCAGCGCCGAAGCCAGTGCGGGAGCCATCCCTGGCGTCGGCATCCACACCGGAAACAGCACCAGTTACAGCACCGGCAACCGCAACCGCAACAGCGACAGCAACAGCAACAGCAACAGCGGC
>CAJYRH010000315.1 GCA_913776795.1 uncultured Pseudorhodoferax sp.
CCGCCCGCTGGCGGTGTTCTGGAAGGTGCGGTTGCCGGGTGCGCTGCCGTCCATCGCGGCCGGCATGAAGGTGGCCATCTCGCTGGCGCTGGTGGGCGCCATCGTGGGCGAGTTCGTCTCGTCGCAGCGCGGCCTGGGCTACGTGATCATGAGCGCGCAGGGCACCTTCGACACGGTGCGCGTGTTCGCCGCGCTGCTGCTGCTCGCACTGATCGGGCTGCTGCTCTACGGCGCCCTGGTCTGGGCCGAGCGCGCGCTGACACCCTGGCGCACCCACGACCAGCATTGACATCGGAGTCTTCTCAATGGGTGCTCTTCTTTCCCTGTCCAGGGCCATCGACGCGGTCAACCTGTTCGTCGGCCGCTGGATCTCCTGGGCCGTTCTGCTCGTGGTCGTGGTCAGCGCGCTCAACGCGCTGGCCCGCAAGTTCCTGCACGGCGGCTCCAACGCCTGGCTGGAGCTGCAGTGGTACCTGTTCGGTGCGCTGTTCCTGCTGGCCTCGGGCTACACGCTGCTCAAGAACGGCCATGTGCGCGTGGACGTGCTGTCGTCTCGGCTCAGCAAGCGCAAGCAGATCGGCATCGAGATCGCCGGCACGCTGCTGTTCCTGATGCCGGCCGCCTGGCTCATCATGGTGCTGGCCTGGCCCATGTTCTGGGACGCCTGGGTCACGCAGGAGGCCTCGCCCAACGCCGGCGGCCTCATCCGCTGGCCCGCCAAGCTGCTGGTGCCGGTCGGCTTTTCACTGCTGATCGCCGCGGGCGGGTCGCACCTCATCAAGTGCGTGGGTTTCCTCATGGGACGCTGCCCGGACCCGACGGCCCGCGAGTCGGCCAAGACCGAGGAAGAGAAGCTGGCCGAAGAGCTGCAGGCCCGGCTGGACGCAGAAGCCGCCGCCACCGCCCGGGAGCGTTGACATGGAATTCCTGATCGCCAACCTGGCGCCCATCATGTTCGCGACGCTGATCGGGCTGCTGCTGACGGGCTTCCCCGTCGCCTTCGCGCTGGCCGCCAACGGCATCCTGTTCGGCGTCATCGGCATCGAGCTGGGCCTGCTCACGCCGGCCCTGTTCCAGGCGCTGCCGCAGCGCGTGTTCGGCATCATCATGAACGACACGCTGCTGGCCCTGCCCTTCTTCACCTTCATGGGGCTGATCCTGGAACGTTCCGGCATGGCCGAGGACCTGCTCGAAACGGTGGGCCAGCTGTTCGGGCCCATGCGCGGCGGCCTGGCCTTCGCGGTCGTGGCGGTGGGCGCGCTGCTGGCGGCCACCACGGGCGTGGTGTCGGCCTCGGTCATCTCCATGGGCCTGATCTCGCTGCCCATCATGCTGCGCTACGACTACGACCGGCGCCTGGCCACGGGCGTGATCGCGGCCTCGGGCACGCTGTCGCAGATCATCCCGCCCTCGCTCACGCTGATCATCCTGGCCGACCAGCTGGGCCGCTCGGTCGGCGACATGTACCGCGGCGCGCTGCTGCCCGGCCTGGTGCTGACCGGCCTGTACGTGGCCTACGTGGCCGGCCTGGCCATCGTCAGCCCCAAGCAGGTGCCGGCGCTGCCGCCCGACGCGCGCGCGTTCCGCGAGGCCAATGGCAACTCGGGTGCCCGCTCGCTCGTGGTGCTGATGACCATGGCGCTGGGCTTTGCGATCGGCACCATGGAACTCGTGGTGGGGCCCGATGCGCCCGTGGACGAGCAGTTCGTGGTCGGCATGCTGCTGTGGGGCGCCTTCGCCTTCGTGGCGGCCGTGGCCAACCGCTGGTTCCAACTGGGCTGGCTGTCGGCCGTGGCCGAGCGCGTCACCTTCGTGATGATCCCGCCGCTGGCGCTGGTGTTCCTGGTGCTGGGCACGATCTTCATCGGCGTGGCCACGCCCACCGAGGGGGGCGCCATGGGCGCGGTCGGCGCGCTGCTGCTGGCCCTGGTGCGCCGGCGCATCAACCTCACGCTGCTGCGCCAGGCCATGGACTCGACCACGCGGCTGACCTGCTTCGCGCTGTTCATCCTGATCGGCTCCACGGTGTTCGCGCTGACCTTCCGCGCCGTCAACGGCGACCTGTGGGTCGAGCACCTGCTGACCAACCTGCCGGGCGGGCAATGGGGCTTCCTCATCTTCGTGAGCCTGTTCGTGTTCGTGGCGGCCTTCTTCCTGGACTTCTTCGAACTGGCCTTCATCATCATCCCGCTGCTGGGCCCGGTGGCGGACAAGATGGGCATCGACCTGGTCTGGTTCGGCATCCTGATCGCCGTGAACATGCAGACCTCGTTCATGCACCCGCCCTTCGGCCTCGCGCTGTTCTACCTGCGTTCGGTGGCACCGCACGACGACTACCGCGACCGCGTGACCGGTCGCACCGTGGCCGGCGTGCGCACCAGCCAGATCTACTGGGGCTCGGTGCCCTTCATCGTGATCCAGTTGGCCATGGTGATCATCGTGATGGCCTTCCCGGGACTGGTCATGCACTACAAGGATGGCGAGTCCAAGGTCGACCCGGCCAGCGTCAAGATCGAGGTACAGGGCGGCG
>CAJYRH010000316.1 GCA_913776795.1 uncultured Pseudorhodoferax sp.
GGCCGTGGCCTTCAAGGAACTGGGCCACGAGATCGCCTGCCACGGCTGGCGCTGGATTCACTACCAGAACGTGGATCCGGCCGTGGAGCGGGAACACCTGGAACGCGGCATGGAGATCATCCAGCGCATCACGGGTCAGACGCCTTTGGGTTGGTACACCGGCCGCGACAGCCCCAACACGCGCCGCATCGTGGCCGACCACGGCGGCTTCGAGTACGACAGCGACTACTACGGCGACGACCTGCCGTTCTGGCTGCGCGTGAAGAAGACCGACGGCAGCCTCGCGCCGCACCTGGTCGTACCGTACACGCTGGACTGCAACGACATGCGCTTCGCGCTGCCGCAGGGCTTCAGCCACGGCGACGAGTTCTTCGAGTACCTGCGCGATGCCTTCGACGTGCACTACGCCGAGGGCGACGAGCGGCCCTCGATGATGAGCATCGGCATGCACTGCCGGCTGCTCGGCCGGCCCGGCCGCATGCGCGCGCTGCAGCGCTTCCTGGACCACGTGCAGTCGCACGACCGGGTCTGGGTCACGCGCCGCATCGACATCGCGCGCCATTGGAAGACCGTGCATCCCTTCGATGCCAACACCGCCTTTGTCTGGGAGTGAACATGCCGCTGACGCTGGAGCAACTCAACACGGCCGCGCAGGCCGAATTCGTCGCCCTGCTGGACGGCACCTACGAGCATTCGCCCTGGGTCGCCGAAGGCGCCTGGGCCGCACGGCCCTTCGCCTCGCTGGCCGCGCTCAAGGCGGCGCTCGCCGCATCGGTGCGCCGCGCCGGCCGCGAGCTGCAGATGGCACTGGTGCGGGCCCACCCGGAACTGGCCGGCAAGGCCATGGCGAGCAACCAGCTCACGGCCGAGTCCACCAACGAGCAGAACAAGGCCGGCCTGACCCACTGCACGCCCGATGAGCTCGCACTGATCGGCCGCCTCAACGCGCAGTACAACGCGCGCTTTGGCTTCCCCTTCATCATGCCGGTGCGCGGGCCGCGCGGCACCGGGCTGTCCAAGCAGCAGATCATCGCCACGGTGCAGCGCCGGCTGAACCACCACCCGGACTACGAGTTCGCCGAGGCGCTGCGCGCGATCCACCGCATCGCCGAGATCCGCCTGGACGACAAGTTCGGGCAGGCGCCCTTGCTGGGCAACCTGGTCTGGGACTGGGCCGAACAGCTGGCCGTGCACACCGACCCCGGCTACGCCGAGCGCGGCGAACTCACGGTGACCTACCTGACCGATGCGCACCGCGCCTGTGCCGCCCAACTGGCCACCTGGATGCGCGAGGACTGCGGCTTCGACGAGGTCACGATCGACGCGGTCGGCAACGTGGTCGGCATCTACCACGGTACCGACCGCAGCGCGCCGCGTCTGCTGACCGGCAGCCACTACGACACCGTGCGCAACGGCGGCAAGTACGACGGCCGGCTCGGCATCCTGGTGCCCATGGCCTGCGTGCGCGAGCTGCACCGCGCGGGCAGGCGCCTGCCCTACGGCCTGGAGGTTGTCGGCTTTGCCGAAGAAGAAGGCCAGCGCTACAAGGCCG
This sequence comes from uncultured Pseudorhodoferax sp., assembly GCA_913776795.1. The sequence continues at coordinate 1,553 of CAJYRH010000316.1, forward strand.
TGTTCCTGGGCTCGGGCGCGCTGACCGGCGATTTCGACCCGGCCTGGCTGGACCAGCCGGACGCTGACGGCACCACCATGCGCGCGGCCATCGCGCATGCAGGCCTGCGCGCGGAGGACATCGCGGGCCTCCAGCGCGACGCGGCCAAGTACCTGGGCTTCGTCGAAGTCCACATCGAGCAAGGCCCCGTGCTCAACGAGATGGACCTTCCGCTGGGCATCGTCACTTCGATCAACGGCAGCGTGCGCTACGTGGGCGAGGTCATCGGCATGGCCAGCCACGCCGGCACCACGCCCATGGACCGGCGCCGCGATGCGGCCGCGGCCGCGGCCGAACTCGTGCTATTCATGGAAAAGCGCGCTGCGGCCGAGCCGCACCTGGTTGCCACCGTGGGCATGCTCGAAGTGCCGAACGGCTCCATCAACGTGGTGCCGGGCCGCTGCAGGTTCAGCCTGGACATCCGCGCCACCACGAACGAAGCCCGCGATGCCTGCGAGCGCGACGTGCTGGCCGAACTGCAGGCCATCTGCGAACGCCGCGGCGTGCACCACCAGGTCGAGCAGACCATGCGCGCCTCCGCTGCGCCGAGTGCCGCCGCGTGGCAGCAGCGCTGGGAAGCCGCCGTGCAGGCCCAGGGCCTGCCGCTGTACCGCATGCCCAGCGGCGCCGGCCACGACGCCATGAAGCTGCACGAGCTGATGCCCCAGGCCATGCTGTTCGTGCGCGGCGAGAACGCCGGCATCAGCCACAACCCGCTGGAATCGACCACCAACCACGACATGGAACTCAGCGTGCGCGCGTTCCAGACTCTCCTGACCCAACTCGCGAGCGAACAAGCATGACCACGACGACCACCACCTACGACGCATTGGACCGCTGGGTCGACGCGCATTTCGACGAGCAGGTCCGCTTCCTGCAGGCCCTGGTGCAGGTGCCGACCGACACGCCGCCCGGCAACAACACGCCGCACGCGCTGCGCACGGCCGCGCTGCTCAAGGACTTCGGCTTCGAGGCGCAGGCGCACGAGGTGCCGGCCGCCACCGTGCAGGAACACGGCCTGCAGTCCATCACCAACCTCGTGGTGCAGCGCCGCTACGGCAAGGGTGGCCGCGTGGTCGCATTGAACGCCCACGGCGACGTGGTGCCGCCCGGCGAAGGCTGGACGCACGAGCCCTACGGCGGCGAGGTTGTGGACGGCAAGCTCTACGGCCGCGCCGCGGCCGTCAGCAAGTGCGACTTTTCCACCTTCAGCTTCGCCACGCGCGCGCTGGAGGCGGCCGGCGTGCCGCTGGCCGGCGGCGTCGACCTGCTGTTCACCTACGACGAGGAGTTCGGCGGCGAACTCGGCCCGGCCTGGCTGCTGGAGAAGGGCATCACGAAGCCCGACCTGGAGATCGCGGCCGGCTTCAGCTACCAGGTCGTGACCGCCCACAACGGCTGCCTGCAGCTGGAGGTGACGGTGCACGGCAAGATGGGCCACGCGGCCGTGCCCGAGACCGCGGTCGACGCGCTGCAGGCCGCCAACCGCATCCTCACCGCGCTGTACGCCGAGAACGGCGAGCTGCGCAAGACCAGGAGCACCGTGGAAGGTATCCACCACGGCTACATCAACGTGGGCCAGATCCACGGTGGCACCAACACCAACGTGGTGCCCGGCAAGGTGGTGCTCAAGGTCGACCGCCGCATGATTCCCGAGGAAGACCCGGTGGCCGTCGAAGCCCGGCTGCACAAGCTGATCGAGGAGGCTGCTGCAGGCCAGGCCGGCATTTCGGTGGAGATCAAGCGTTTGCTGCTGGCTCACGCGATGAAGCCGCTGGCCGGCAATGCGCCGCTGGTCGAGTCTCTGTGCGGCCATGCCACGGCCCTGTTCGGCGAGCCCGTGAAGGCCTCTGGCACGCCGCTGTACACCGATGCGCGGCTGTTCAGCGAGCGCGGCATTCCGGCCGTGATCTACGGCGCCGGCCCGCGCACCGTGCTCGAGTCCAACGCCAAGCGGGCCGACGAGCACATCGTGCTGGAAGACCTGCGCCGCGCCACCAAGGTGGTGGCGCGCACGCTGTACGACCTGCTCAAGGCCTGAGCCGGCCAGCGCGCACCTGGCAGCCCACTTAAGGCGGCTGCAGGCTCCGGCCTGCAGCCGCCTTTTTCGCTTTCTGCAGCGGCGGCCGCATCAGCGCATGGCCGCATGGCCGTATGTGCGAATAAGCATCTGCGGAAAGCTTCGTTGGCCGGTGGCAGCCACCTTCGAACAATCGCCTTCTGCGCACCCAGCACCGCCGCCGGCGGTGGCAGCGCGCCAGGAGACCACATGCCCCATTTCCTCTTGCGGCAGCACGCGCGCTGCCAAGCCTTGCCGAGCGCCTGACATGGCCCGCCGCCAATTGCGCCTGGGCGCTTTCATCATGGCCACCGGCCACCACATCGCGGCCTGGCGGCACCCGGGCTCGCAGATCGACTCGGGCGTCAACATCGACCACTACATCGAAGTCGCGCAGACGGCCGAGCGCGGGCTGTTCGACCAGGTCTTCGTGGCCGACAGCCCCGGCATCGGCTTCCGTGGCGACGAGGAGGCGCTGCGCCGCCAGGGCCGCGTGTCCTACTTCGAGCCGGTCACGCTGTGGGCCGCGCTGTCGGCCGTCACCAAACACATCGGCTTCGTCGCCACCGCGTCGACGACCTACGAAGACCCCTACCTGCTGGCGCGCAAGTTCGCCTCGCTGGACCACATCAGCAAGGGCCGGGCGGCCTGGAACGTGGTGACCACGAGCGCCGACAACGTACACGGCAACTTCGGCCTCGACGCGCACCCGGACCCGGCGCTGCGCTACGAGCGCGCCCACGAGTTCGTGCAGGTGGTCAAGGGCCTGTGGGACAGCTTCGAGGACGACGCCTTCGTGCGCGACGCGGCCTCGGGCGTCTACTTCGACCCGGCCAAGCTGCATGCGCTGAACCACGTGGGCAAGCACTTCCGGGTCAAGGGCCCGCTGAACCTGGAGCGCCCGCCGCAGGGCTACCCCGTGATCGTGCAGGCCGGCTCGTCCGAGGATGGCAAGGAACTCGCTGCCGCCACGGCCGAGGCCATCTTCACGGCCTGGACCAGCCTGGCCGAGGCCCAGGCTTTCTACAGCGATGTGAAGGGCCGGATGGCGCGCTACGGCCGCCGGCCCGAGCAACTGCTCGTGCTGCCCGGCATCTCGCCCGTGGTCGGCCGCACCGAAGAGGAGGCGCAGGCCAAGTGGGCCGAACTGCAGGCGCTGATCCATCCGGCGGTGGGCCTGGCCGCGATCGCGCCGTTCTGGCCTGGCGAGGACCTCACCCGCTGGGACCCGGATGCGCCCCCGCCGTACATCCCCGAGGCGCCCAAGGGCATCCGGAGCCGTGCCCAGGTCGTGCTGGAGCTGGCCCGGCGCGAGCGTTTCACCGTCCGCCAGCTCTACGAGTACTTGGCCGGCGCGCGCGGCCACTGGGTGGTGGTGGGCACGCCCGCGCAGATCGCCGACCGCATGCAGGAGTGGTTCGAGAACGGCGCGGCCGACGGCTTCAACGTGATGCCGCCCGTCCTGCCGGCCTCGCTGAACGACTTCGTCGACCTGGTGGTACCGGAACTGCAGCGGCGCGGCCTGTTCCGCACGGCCTACGAAGGCCGCACGCTGCGCGAGAACCTGGGGCTGGAGCGGCCGGCGAACGCCTTCGCGCAGGCGCGGCGCGAGGCGGCGTGATCAGGGCCGGTTGCCTGTCGGCTGCCGCAAGGTCAGCCATGTGCCGGTGCGTTTGCCGAACACGGCCCCGGCAGCTCGCGCACCGCGCGCTTCGGCGCGACCGCGCAACGCGGCATGGCGCGCACACGCGGGTCGGCTGCTGTTCCTGCCGCGCGCACGCTCAAGCGCTGACGCCGACCTGGTTGCGGCCCCTGCGCTTGGCCTCGTAGAGCGCGTCGTTGGCCGCCTTGACCAGGGCCTGCGCAGTGTCCTGCGGGCCGGGCACCACAGCGGCCACGCCCAGGCTGATGGTCACCTTGCCAGCGACCACGGCCGCGTGGGGAATGTCCATGCCCGCCACCGCCATCCGCGCCGACTCCGCCTTCAAGGTCGCGCCCATCAAGTCGGTCTGCGGCAGCAGCAGCACCATCTCCTCGCCGCCGTACCGCGCCACGAAGTCCCCGGGGCGCTGCACGGTGGCACGCAGCGCCGCGGCCACGCGCCGCAGGCATTCGTCGCCCTCGACATGGCCGTAACGGTCGTTGTACTTCTTGAAGTCGTCCACATCGACCATCACCACCGCCAACATGCCGCCATCGCGTTGCGCCTGCCGGAACACGCTCGCCAGCCGGCGGTCGAAGTAGCGCCGGTTGGGCAGCCGCGTGAGGTCGTCGATGCGCGCGAGCGACGCCAGCCGCTCGTTGGCGATCGTCAGCGCATCGCGGGTTTCGCGCAGTCCGGCTTCCGCTTGCAGGCGTTGGGCGATGGTCCGCCGGGTGTAGCTGCCGGCGCGCTCCAGCAGCAGGCACAGGAACACCACCCAGGCAGTCTGCAGCAGCGAGTTGATACGCCAGTTGCGCAGAACCGCGCTCTTGCTGGCTGCCACCGTGGTTTGCAACGGGTAGTTGCGCGCATGCTCGAAACTGTACAGCCGCACCACGCCGTCCAGCGGCGAGGGCGTTTCGGCCGCGCCCGAGCGCTGGGCTTCCATCAGCGCGCGTGCGGGGGACGGCGGCAGCGGCTTGCCGATGTCGGCCTCCAGGAACGGGTTGCGCACGACCATGCGGCCCGACAGCGTGAGCAGCATCGCGCCCTCGCCGACGTCGAAGCGCTCCAACAGGCTGCGCAGGTGGCGCACGCTGAGCGTGGCCAGCGCCACGCCGGCGAAGTTGCCGTCGACGTCGTTCAGGCGGCGCGAGACCGGCACCACCCATTCGCCCGAGGATCGGCTCAAGATGGGCGGGCCCACCAGCGTGGCGGCGCTGCGGCTTTCGCGGTGGTGGACGAAGTAGCTGCGGTCGGCGTTGTTCCAGGTGCTGTCCCAGCGCGGCTCGGAGGTGGCCACCCACGCGCCTCGCGCGTCGTACACGAACAGCCCGCGGATCTGCTCGGCCCGCGCCACGTGGCTGACCAGGGTGGGCTGCAGGTGTTCCAGCGCGGAGTGGGACAGGCCGGAACGGTCGAGTTCCTCGACGAGGCCGTCCAGGATGTGGTCTGCCTCGGAGACCGAGCTTTCGATGCGCTCCATCACCGCCCGTGCCAGGTTGGTGTTGGCCAGGTGTGCCTGTGCCAGGGCGTGTGCGCGTGCGTCGACGATCAGCCAGACATTGGTCGCCAGCAGCGCCAGGCAGACGAAAACCACCAGCAGCCAGGCACGCCGGATCTGGTCGCGTGCGGGTGCGGGCGCATCCGGCATGGCGAGCGGGGCCATGTCGCTGAAGGCCGACGCCGCTGGCGCATCGTTCTGCGGTGGGTGAAGAGCGCCTTTCCTGATGGGCATGTCCGGTGTTGCGGGTGCGGTGCACACGGCCGCCGCACAAGGCCTGCACCGTGGCAGGCTTCGAGGTCTTCGCGTCCAGGGCCCGATTCGTTCGAGCAGCGGACGTTCATCACAATACTAACGCACTAAAAATGCAACAACTGCCTGGGGAACTCATCCAGCAAACGGGCGGCGCGGCGCGCACCTTCCGCTTGCCCGGTGGCGGGGCATGCGGCCGGCGTGGGACGCGGTTCAGGGCGGCAGCGCGGCACTCACATCCCGAGCGGGTCGTAGCGGGACACCACCCATGGCATGCCCGAGCGTTCCTTGATGTCGCGGTGTCCCTGCGCGGCGGCCTGGGCGCCGGCCAGTTCGACCAGCGGGGCCAGTACGGGCGCCAGCGCAT
>CAJYRH010000317.1 GCA_913776795.1 uncultured Pseudorhodoferax sp.
AACTGCGCACCGGTGGCGCAGGCGTGGTTGGGCCAGATGCGCAGCCGCGTGCCGACCGGAAAGCGCGTGGCGATGGCCGCATCGGGCCCGTCGGCATGCGAGACGATGCCGTGCTCCTGGTTGGCGCCCGACAGCAGGTACCCCGCGATGGGCACACCGTCCACCGTGCAGACCTGGCCGTAGCCGTAGTCGCGCCGCTGGCGCGCGGTGCCGCGGTCGCGGCTCATGGCCATCCAGCCGGCATCGACGATGGCCCAGCCCTTGTCGGCCTGGTGGCCGATCACGGTGGTCAGCACGCTCAGCGCGAGTTCGTCGTCACTGCACACGCCCACGTTGCGCATCACGAGGTCGAAGAACACATAGACGCCCGCGCGCAGCTCGGTCACTCCCGGCAGCGCGGCGGCTTGCAGCGCCGTGGGCGTGGAGCCCACCGAGACCACGGGGCAGGGCAGGCCGGCGGCGCGCAGGCGTTCGGCGGCGCGCACGCAGCCCGCGCGCTCCTGCTCGGCCAGCGCGGCCAGGGCCACGGGATCGTCCAGCTCGTAGCTGGAGCCGGCGTGCGTCAGCACGCCCAGCAGCCGCATGCCCGCGGACTGCAGCGTGCCAGCCACCTCCAGCAGCAGCGCGTCGTCGGGCGCGATGCCCGAGCGGTGGCCGTCGGTGTCGATCTCCACCAGCACGTCGAAGGCATGGCCCTGTGCGCGGCCGAATTCGGCGATGGCGCGGGCGCCCTCCATGCTGTCGGTCAGGATCTGCAGCGCGCAGCCGCGCTGGCGCAGCGCCAGCGCCTGCGGCAGCCGGTGCTGCGCCATGGCGACGGCGTAGAGGATGTCGGTGATGCCCTGGGCGAAGAACTGCTCGGCCTCCTTGAGCGTGGAGACCGTGATGCCCTGGGCCCCGGCGGCGCGCTGGGCGGCGACCACCTGGGCGCACTTGGTGGTCTTCACGTGCGGGCGCAAGCGCACGCCCAGGGCGTCGGCACGCGCCTGCATGCGTTGGATGTTGTGCTGCATGCGGGGCAGCGAGACGATGGCGGCCGGGGTGTCCAGCGTGGCGAGGGTGTGGGTCATGGTGTCAGTCGAGGTAGTCGCCCTTGGCGCGCAGGGCCGGAACGTCGTCGCGCAGGCCCTTGGCGATCAGGCCGGCGACGGTGGCGGGCGTGGCGTCCTGCGGGGCAGGCAGCTGCACGCCCAGCCCCTCCATCTGCCGGCGCAGCCCGGGGTCGGCCACTGCATGTTGCAGCGCCCGCGTCAGGCGTGCCAGCACCGGCTGCGGCGTGTTGCGCGGGGCGAACAGCGCGTTCCAGGAGCGCACGTCCAGTGCCAGGCCGGCCTCGGCCGCGGTGCCGGTCTGCGGCAGCTGCGCCAGGCGGGCGGCCGACAGCACGGCGATGGCCTTGATGCGCCCGCCCGCCACCTGCGGCAGCGCAGTGGTGGTCTGGTCGCACAGGAAGTCGGTCTGCCCGCCCATGAGGTCGTTCATGGCCGGGGCCACACCCTTGTAGGGCACGTGCGTCACGGCCTGGCCGAGCGCGGACAGCAGCAGCACGCAGCCGTAATGCGAGATGGAACCGACGCCGGCGCTCGCGTAACTGGCCTTGTCCTTGTGTGCGGCCAGCCAGGCGACGAAGCTGCGCAGGTCGGTGGCCGGCAGGTCGGCGCGGGCCAGCAGCAGCAGCGGCGCGGCGCCGGCCGGGCCGATGGGGGCGAAGTCGGCCACCGGGTCGTAGGCGAGCTTCTTGTACAGCGCGGCGTTGGCCACGTGCGTGCCGATGCCGCCGAAGGCAATGGTGTAGCCGTCGGGGCTGGCTTTCAGCGCCTTGCCCAGGCCGATCACGCCATTGGCGCCGCCCAGGTTCTCGATGACGATGGGCTGGCCGAGGTTGTCGGCCATCTTCTGCGCGACGGCGCGTGCCAGCGCGTCGCTGGGACCGCCGGCAGGAAAGGGCACGACGAGCGTGACGGGGCGGCTCGGGAAGCCGCCATCTCCAGTGGCGGCCGTGGCGGCCATCGCGGTGGCCGGCAGCAGCAGGGCGGTGGCCAGGGCCGCGAGGCCGTGGGCGAGAAGGCGGGGCAGTGGTGGCATGGGTCGGCTCGGCGGGGTGGTGGAGATCGGTGGGCGCTCAGACGGCGGCGGGGCGCAGCGTCTGCAGCCAGCCGGCGACGCCCGCAAGGTCGGGCGCCTCCACGTCGGCCAGCGGCGCGCCGGGCGGCCGCGGCAGGCCCACGCGGTTGTGCCAGTAGGTGCGCAGCCCCACGGCGGCCGTACCGAACAGGTCATAGCCCGAGCCGGCCACGAAGGCGGCCTGCTGCGCGGACACGCCGAGCCGCTGCAGCGCCAATTGGTAGGGGCGCGGGTCGGGCTTGTAGTAGCCGGCTTCCTCGGAGGTGACCACCACGTCCCAGGCGATGCCCAGCCGGTCTGCGGCGCGCGCGCCGAGCCGGCGCGAGCAGTTGGTCACCACGGCGAGCTTGCAGTGCGGCTGCAGTGCGGCCAGCAGTTCGCGCGCGCCGCTCCAAACCGGCAGGGTGTCCCAGCGGTCCTCCAGCGCCTGCGCCGCGCCTGCCGGCAGGCCGACCGTGGCGGCGGCCTGCTGCACGAGCTGCTCGTAGGGTTGGTAGGCACCGCAGCCGTAGGTCAGGCGCAGGTACTCGGCGCGCCAGGCCCGGCCCTGGGCTTCGGAGCCGGCCGCGGCATTCCAGACCGTCCAGGAGTCCAGCAGGGCGGTCAACAGGTCGAACAGCACGGCGCGCGGCGCGCCGTCGTCGGTGGCAGGGGCGTGTTGGGGTGTGTCCATGGCGGCAACTGTAGGCGCGCCAAGGCGTTGCGGATGTTCATTGTTCGGTCATCAATCGTTAAGATCCGCTGAATGCAAATCGACGACCTGCGCCTGGCGGCTGCCCTGCTGCGCGCGCCTTCGCTGAGCGCGGCGGCGCGGGCGCTGGGCGTCACGCCGCCCGCGCTGTCCATGCGCCTGCGCAAGCTGGAGGCCACGCTGGGCGTGGTGCTGGCGCAGCGCACGGCGCGCAAGCTGCAGCTCACGTCGGAGGGCGAACGGTTCGGCCGCGAGGCCTACGAACTGCTGCAACGGCTGGACGGCCTGCACGAATCGCTGCAGCGCGACGACCGGCGCCTGACCGGCACGCTGCGCGTGGCCGCGCCTTTCGGCTACGGCCGCAGCCATGTCGCGCCGGCGCTGGCGCGCTTCTCGCGGTTGCACCCCGGCCTGCGCGTGCAGCTGGATCTGCGCGAAACCCCCTGGCCGGACCGCAGCGATGCCGACGCCGTGGTCCACGTGGGCACGGTGCGCGATTCGTCCTGGGTCGTCCATCCGCTCGCCGCCAACGAACGCTGGCTGTGCGCCAGCCCCGCCTACCTGCAGGCGCACGGCACGCCCGCGCGAGCGGCCGACCTGGCCTACCACGCCTGCATCTGCATCCGCGAAAACGACGAGGACGTGACGCTGTGGCACATGCGCCCGGCCGGCGGCGCGCGCAAGGCCGAATCGCTGCGCATCCAGCCCGCCTTCGTCACCAACGACGGCAGCGTGGCGCGCCAGTGGGCCGAGGAGGGGCTGGGCCTGGTGCTGCGCTCGGAATGGGACGCGGCCGGCGCCGTGGCCTCGGGAAGGCTGGTGCGCGTGATGCCGGACTGGTCGTTCGGCGCGGCGCCCGTGGTGTTG
>CAJYRH010000318.1 GCA_913776795.1 uncultured Pseudorhodoferax sp.
CTGCTGCTGGCGCCGTCCACGCCCTGCGCAGCCACCCCCATCGGCACCGAATGGCTCGCGCTGGGAGAACGCCGGCTGCCGCTGCGCCCCAGCATGGGCCTGCTGACGCAGCCGATCTCGTGCATCGGTCTGCCCGTCTGCGGCGTGCCGGTCTGGGACGCCCACCCGCGCATGCCCATCGGCGTGCAGCTGATCGCCGCGCCCTGGCGCGAGGACATCGCACTGCGCGCCGCCGCTGAACTGGAAACCCGGGGCGTGGTCCGCGCGCCCGTCGCTCCCCTTTGAACATGACACACGACATCAATCTCCCCGACGTGCTGGCCGAAGTGATGGCCGCGTTCGCGCAGTACGAAGACGCCCTCGTGCACAACAAGGTCGAGGTGCTGGACGCATTGTTCTGGAACAGCCCGCACACCCTGCGCTACGGCGCGGGCGAGAACCTGTACGGCTACGACGCCATCCAGGCCTTCCGCGCCGGCCGTCCGTCGCAGGGTCTGGCGCGCACGGTCACGCGCACGGCCATCACCACCTACGGCCGCGACTTCGCCACCACCAACATCGAGTTCCAGCGCGAAGGCAGCACGCGCACCGGCCGCCAGAGCCAGACCTGGCTGCGCCTGCCCGAAGGCTGGCGCGTCGTCTCCGCGCATGTGAGCCTGATGGCCTGAGACGGTGCGACGACGCCGACGCCGACACCAGGCAGGCACGCGATTTGCGTTCATACATGTATCCAAGTTGAGGTTCAAGACGGGTGCACTGTTTTGACGCAAGCATGAAGGACGACCTAATGGCCGACGCACCGCTCCCGCTCCGCCTGCCTCCTGATGGGGCGGCCATGTTCAAGGCCTCGCTGCGGCGCAGGCAGCTGCTGCAGCGTGGTGCGGCACTGCCGCTGGCCGTGGCACTGGGCCATGCGGCAGCCGCCGACACCTATCCGGCCAAGGCCGTGCGCATGGTCATTCCGTTTCCGGCCGGCGGCGCCTCCGACTACGGCGGCCGCGCCATCGGCATGGCGCTGGCCGAGTCCTGGCGCCAGCCGGTGGTGTTCGAGAACCGCACCGGCGCCGGCTCCACCATCGGCACCGAGGCCGGCGCGAAGAGCGCGCCCGACGGCTACACGCTGGTGCTCGGCATCCCGGCCGGCGTGACGATCGCGCCCCACATCTATCCCAAGCTGGGTTACGACCCGCTCAAGGACCTGGTGCCGGTGGCCGGCTTCGCCACCTCGCCGCTGGTCGTGGTGGTGCCGGCGGAGTCGCCGTGCAAGACCTTCGCGCAACTGGTGGCCCACGCCAAGGCGCGCCCGGGCGAACTGACCTACGCATCGAACGGCAGCGGCTCGCTGCCGCACCTGACGACCGAATGGCTGCTGGCCGAGGCCGGCCTGCGCATGACGCACGTGCCCTACCGCGGCAGTGCGCAGGCCCTGCCGGACCTGATCGCCGGCCGCACCCAGGTGATGGTGGACATCATCGTCTCCGCGCTGCCGCTGATCGAGAGCGGCAAGCTGCGCGCCCTGGCCGTGACCGGCGCCCAGCCCACCACGCGGCTGCCCGGTGTGCCCACCGTCGCCAGCCTGGGCTATCCCGGTTTCGCGGCCGACCAGTGGTATGGCCTGTTCGTGCCGGCCGGCACGCCGGCCGAGATCGTCGCCAAGGTCGAGCGCGACGTGCGCGCCAGCAGCACCGACACGCGCCTGCGCGGACAGATGTGGCAACGCGGCGCCGAGATCCACTACCTCGGCGCCCAGGACCTGGCGGCCATGGTCCGCCGCGACTCGCAGCGCTGGGCCGCGGTGGCCAAGGCCACGGGCGCGCGTGCCGAATGAATCTTCCCTTCCAACACCTTTCCTCACTGGAGTCAGCCCCATGGACAAGATGAACCGCCGTGCTTCGCTCAAGACCCTGGCCGCCGTCGGCGCAACCGGCGCGCTCGGAGGCCTGCATGGCCTGGCGGCGGCGCAGGCCCCGCTGACCGTCGGCGTGATCTACGTCGGCCCGCGCGACGACTACGGCTACAACCAGGCCCACGCCCAGGCCGCGGCCGAGGTCAAGAAGATGCCCGGCATCAAGGTGGTCGAGGAAGAGAACGTGCCCGAGACCGCGGCCGTCCAGAAGAGCATGACGGGCATGATCGCGCAGGACGGCGCCAAGCTGCTGTTCCCGACCTCGTTCGGCTACTTCGACCCGCACCTGCTGGCGCTGGCTGCCAAGTACCCCGATGTGCGCTTCTCGCACTGCGGCGGCATGTGGACCGAGGGCAAGCACCCCAAGAACGCCGGCAGCTTCTTCGGCTACATCGACGAGGCCCAGTTCCTGAACGGCGTGGTGGCCGGCCACCTGAGCAAGAGCGGCAAGATCGCCTTCGTGGCGGCCAAGCCCATCCCGCAGGTGCTGCGCAACATCAATGCCTTCACGCTGGGTGCGCGCTCGGTCAAGCCCGGCATCACCTGCAGCGTGATCTTCACCGGCGACTGGTCCATGGCCGTCAAGGAGGCCGAGGCCACCAACAGCCTGGCGGACCAGGGCTGCGACGTGTTCACCATGCACGTGGACGGCCCCAAGGTGGTGGTGGAGACCGCCGCCAAGCGCGGCAAGATGGTCTGCGGCTACCACGCCAGCCAGGCCAGGCTCGCGCCGCAGGCCTACCTGACCGGCGCCGAGTGGAACTGGATCACCGCCTACAAGACCATCATCGACGCCGCCCGCACGGGCAAGCCGCATCCCAACTTCCTGCGCGGCGGCATGAAGGAGGGCTTCGTCAAGATGTCGGCCTACGGCCCGGCCGTGACGGATGCGGCCAGGAAGCAGGCCGACGACACCAAAGCCAAGATGCTGGCCGGCCAGTTCGACATCTGGAAGGGGCCGCTCAAGGACAACAAAGGCAAGGAGGTCATCGCCGCCGGCCAGGTGCAGAAGCAGACCGACCTCGCACTGGAAGGCATGAACTACCTGGTCGAGGGCGTGCAGGGCAGCTTCTGATGACATCCCCCAGTCTGCGCGCACTGCGTGTCGCTCCGCCAACCCCCTTTGCAAGGGGGCGCCGCCAGCGGCCGGGCAGAGCCCGGGCCAAAGCGTCCGCTGGCATGGCCTGCTCCGCGGCCTTCAGCACCGCGATCCATCACAGCCGCCGGGACTGTCGGCGAAGCGCCGTGCATACGGTTCTGGAGCGCTGAAGTGAACTCCATCGCCAAGGACATCGGCCTGCCGGTGGCTGCCATCGCCGCCGCGCTGTTGCTGTTCGGCCTGTTCGTCGCCTTCGCCGGGGTCGATCCGGTGGAGGTCTGGACGCTGCTGTTCAAGGGCGCGTTCGGCGACTGGTTCTCGTGGCAGAACACGCTGCAGCGCGCAGCGCCGCTGATGTTGACCGCGCTGTGCGTGGCCATTCCGGCGCGCGCCGGCCTGGTCGTGATCGGCGGCGAGGGCGCACTGGTGCTGGGCGGCCTGGGCTGCGCCGCGCTGCCCTACCTCGTGCCCCTGCCGGCCAATGCCGTCGGCACCGTGCTGGTCTGTGCGGCCGGCGCGGCTTGCGGCGCGCTGTGGATCGCGCTGGCCGGCTGGCTGCGCCAGTACCGGGGCATCAACGAGACGATCAGCAGCCTGCTGCTGGCCTATGTGGCCATCGGCCTGTTCAAGCACCTGGTGGAAGGCGCGCTGCGCGATCCGGCCAGCCTGAACAAGCCGTCCACGCTGCCGCTGGACGAGGGCCTGCGCATCACGGGCATGCTGGGCTCGGACGTGCACTGGGGCCTGGCCGTCGGCGTGGTCGCCTGCCTGGGCTTCTGGATCTGGCTGCGCAGCACGGCTTCGGGGTTCTCGGTGCGTGTGGTGGGCGGCAACCCGCGCACGGCGCAGCTGGTGGGGCTGCCGGCCTCCAGGCTCATCATCGGCGCCTGCGCGCTGGGCGGTGCCTGCGCCGGACTGGCCGGCGCGGTGGAGGTGGCGGCCGTGCACACCAACGCCAACGCCTCCATCATCGCGGGCTACGGCTATGCCGGCATCCTGGTGGCCTTCATGGCAAGGCACAACCCAATCGCCATCATCCCGGTGGCCATCCTGTTCGGCGGCTTCGGCGCGGCCGGCAGCCTGCTGCAGCGACGCGTGGGCCTGCCCGACGCCTCGGTGCTGGTGCTGCAGGGCATCGCCTTCGTGCTGATCCTGGCCAGCGAGGCGCTGCGCCACGTCGATGGCAAGGTGGTGCTGGGCAAGCTGTTCGCGCGGCCGTACGAGGAACTGGAATACCGGCCTGCGCCGGGGAACCTGAAAGGAGCATTGGCATGACTGCAGACCAATGGCTCGCCCTGTTTGCCGCCATCGTCGGTGGTGCGCTGCGGGTGGGCGTGCCCTTTCTGTTCGTGAGCCTGGGC
>CAJYRH010000319.1 GCA_913776795.1 uncultured Pseudorhodoferax sp.
GAATGGTGCGGCCCCTGCAAGATGATTGCACCGATCCTGGACGACGTCGCCACGGGCTATGCCGGCAAGTTGCAGATCGCCAAGATGAACGTGGACGAAAACCGCGACATCCCAGCCAAGTTCGGCATCCGCGGCATTCCTACCCTGATGTTGTTCAAGGGCGGCGAACTGTCCGCCACCAAGGTGGGCGCCATGAGCAAGGCCCAGCTGACCGCCTTCATCGACCAGCAGCTCGCCTGATCACGCCCCCTGCGCCTGCCCGATCCGGTCCTGCGCGCACCGGCACCTCGGACAGGCGCTCTTTCCTGTCATAATCCCTCGCAGTTCGCCGCTACCCCCACCAGGGGCCAGCGGTTCGATTCAGGTGCAGGGCGCATGCCGCCTCAGCCGCACCACCTCCCCCGCGTAAGCCACCACTGAACTCCCTGACGGAGTCATTCCATGCACTTAAACGAACTCAAGGCTCTGCACGTGTCCGAAGTCCTGCGGCAGGCCGAGGAACTCGAAATCGAGAACACGGGGCGCATGCGCAAGCAGGAGCTGATGTTCGCAATCATCAAGAAGCGTGCGCGTGCCGGCGAGCAGGTGTTTGCCGATGGCGTGCTGGAGATCCTGCCTGACGGCTTCGGCTTCCTGCGCAGCCCGGACACCAGCTACACCGCCAGTACCGACGACATCTACATCAGCCCGAGCCAGGTGCGGCGCTTCAACCTGCACACCGGCGACATGATCGAAGGTGAAGTCCGCACGCCCAAGGACGGCGAACGTTACTTTGCACTGAACAAGCTGGACAAGGTCAATGGTGGCGGCCCCGAAGAGAACAAGCACAAGGTCATGTTCGAGAACCTGACCCCTCTGTTCCCCAAGGAGCAGATGAAGCTCGAACGCGACCTGAAGGGCGACGAGAACATCACTGGCCGCATCATCGACATCGTCGCGCCCATCGGCAAGGGGCAGCGCGCGCTCCTGGTGGCTCCGCCCAAGAGCGGCAAGACGGTCATGATGCAGCACATCGCGCACGCGATCTCGGCCAACTACCCGAACAGCCACATGATGGTGCTGCTGGTCGACGAGCGTCCGGAAGAAGTGACCGAGATGCAGCGCTCGGTCAAGGGCGAGGTCATCGCCTCCACCTTCGACGAGCCGGCGGCGCGCCATGTGCACGTGGCAGAGATGGTGATCGAACGCGCCAAGCGCCTGGTCGAGCTCAAGAAGGACGTGGTGATCCTGCTGGACTCCATCACCCGCCTGGCCCGCGCCTACAACAACGTCGTGCCCTCCTCGGGCAAGGTGCTCACCGGTGGTGTGGATTCGAACGCGCTGCAGCGCCCCAAGCGCTTCCTCGGCGCGGCCCGCAACGTGGAGGAAGGCGGCTCGCTGACCATCATCGGCACGGCCCTCGTGGACACCGGCAGCCGCATGGACGAGGTGATCTTCGAAGAGTTCAAGGGCACGGGCAACTGCGAAATCCATTTGGACCGCCGCCTGTACGAGAAGCGCGTATTCCCATCGATCCAGCTCAACCGCAGCGGCACGCGGCGCGAAGAACTGCTGCTGGCCCCCGAGATCCTTCAGAAGAGCCGCATCCTGCGTCAGTTCATGTACAACATGGACGAGATCGAGTCGATGGAATTGATGCTCAAGAACATGCGCGCGACGAAGACCAACACGGAGTTCTTCGACATGATGCGCAGAGGTGGTTGACCACCCCGTTTCTTGCTCACTTCGTGTAGCCGAATCCCCCTCAAGGGGCGCTCCCAGCGGCCCGGCTGAGCCGGTTCCGCGGGAGCACTGGCAAAGGAAGCTGGATCTCTGTGCCATAATCGCGGGCTTTTCGCGGCAAGTATCTTGGCTTTGGATTGCATGAGAGGTTCATGCGAGGCACGAGACGGCTGCCGCAACTGACACAGAAGGAATATCCATGAAAGAAGGCATCCACCCGAACTACCGCGAAGTGGTGTTCCAGGACATGTCCAACAACTTCCAGTTCGTCACGCGTTCGTGCGTGAACACCAAGGAAATGATCAAGCTGGACGACGGCCGCGAACTGCCGCTGTTCAAGCTGGACACCTCGAGCGAATCGCACCCCTTCTACACCGGCACGCAAAAGTCGGTGGACAACATGGGTGGCCGCGTCGAGCGCTTCCGCAACCGCTTCGGCAAGACCGCTGCCAAGTAAGCAGCCCTTCGCCAGGCACGCAGCCCAAGGGCAGCCCGGTTCGACCGCGCTGCCCTTTTTGTTGCCTTCGGCGTTGTCCTCCCTCCGGTGAACCAACCCAGCCCAGCCATCGTTGCCCAGAGCTCGGTCCGGCGCCTGCCGCGCTGGCCCTTGCTGCTGCTTTGCGCGGCCTATGTGCTGGCCGGGTTCGTCGGGCGCGACCCGCTCAAGAGCAACGACGTCGCGGCCTTCGGCACCATGCTGGAATTGGTGGCGGGTGCCACGTCATGGTGGAATCCCGCGCTGATGGGACAGGTCGATCCCGGTGTGCTGCTGCCGCACTGGCTCGGCGCCTGGGCCATCGCGCTGGCCCCGTCCTGGATCGAGCCGGCCTTCGCCGCGCGCATCCCCTTCATGGCGCTGCTGGCCGCGGCCCTGGCGTCGACCTGGTACGGCGTGTACTACCTGGCACGCGCACCACGGGCCCAGCCCGTGGCCTTCGCATTCGGTGGCGAGGCACGACCGACCGACTACGCGCGCGCCCTGGCCGATGGCGGCCTGCTGGCGCTGATCGCCTGCCTCGGACTGGCCCAGCTGTCGCACGAGACCACGCCGGCACTGGCGCAACTCGGCTGCGCGGCATTGGCCTTCTTCGGCCTGGCCGCCCTGCCCTACCGCACCGGGCAGGCGCTGGCTGCGCTGTCGGCCGGCCTGTTCGGCATGGCCCTTTCCGGCGCGCCCAGCGTGGCGGTGCTGCTGGGGCTGGGCGGGGCCGCCACCTGCCTGATCGAGCGCGGCGAGGACGACAGCCTGGCCGTGCGGCGCCGGCTGGCGCTGTGGGTCCTGCTGCTGGCACTGGCCACCGCCGCACTGTGCGAGGTGCTGGACCTGTGGCAGTGGCGCGTCGCCCTGCCGGCCGCGCAGTGGAGCACCTGGCGCAGCCTGGGCCGCCTGCTGCTGTGGTTCACATGGCCGGTCTGGCCGCTGGCGCTGTGGACCCTGTGGCGCTGGCGCGGCCAGTTGCTCGGCGGCCGGCCCGAGCGGCACTTCGCGATCCCGCTGTGGTTCCTGGTCGTGCTGCTGTGCGGCACGCTCGTGGCTCCGCCATCGGACCGCGCGCTGCTGCTGGGCCTGCCGGCCATGGCTGCACTGGCCGCTTTCGCCCTGCCCACCTTCGGCCGCAGCATGGGCGCGTTGATCGACTGGTTCACGCTGCTGTTCTTCTCCAGTTGCGCCATCACCATCTGGGTCATCTGGATCTCGCTGCAGACCGGCGTCCCGGCCAAGCCTGCGGCCAATGTGGTCAAGCTCGCGCCTGGTTTCGAGCCCGTGTTCTCGCTGCCGGCCTTCGTGCTGGCGCTGGCCGCGACGGCGGTCTGGATCTGGCTGGTGCGCTGGCGCGTCGGCCGCCACCCGTCCGCGATCTGGAAGAGCCTGGTGCTGCCGGCCGGCGGCACGGCGCTGTGCTGGTTCCTGCTGATGACGCTGGGCCTGCCCACGCTCAACTATGCACGCAGCTACGCACCGCTGGTGCGCCTGGTGCAGGCGCAGATGCAGGGCGCCCAGGGCTGCGTGGAGATCCACGGCTTCACGCGCGGACAGATCGCCGCCTTCCGTTTCCACGGCGGCATGGATCTGCGCCCGGCCACGGACCAGCCGTCCGCGTGCCCCTGGCTGCTGGTGCACTCGGACGCCGTCTCCACCCTGCGTGCCGCGGTCGGCAGCCAGCCCTGGAACCTGCTCGCGTCCATCCGCCGGCCGGCCGACAAGGACGAAGACATGCTGCTGTTCCGGCGCTGATGGCGTCGTCGTCGGAGCGCGCCCGCATTGCACGGCACGCCGGCACCATCCTGGTCGGCCAGCTCGCCGTGATGGCCTTCGGCGTGACCGACACGCTGGTGGCCGGCCGCCATTCCGATGCCACGCTCGCCGCGCTGTCGGTCGGCTCGGCCCTGTACGTGAGCGTGTATGTCGGCCTGATGGGTGTGCTGCAGGCGCTGCTGCCGGTCTGGGCCGAATTGCGCGGCGGGGGCCGCAGCCAAGACATCGGCCGTTCCGCGCGCCAGTCGCTCTACCTTGCCGCCGCCTGCGCCGTTCTGGGTTGCAGTGCCCTGCTGGCGCCGGCACCGCTGCTGCGCTGGGCCGACGTGCCACCCGCCATGCGCGCCGAAGTGCAGGACTACCTGGCGGTGCTGGCGATGGCGCTGCCCCCGGCACTGCTGTTTCGCCTGTACAGCACGCTGAACCAGGCCCTGGCCCGGCCGCTGTTCGTGACCTGGCTGCAGATCATCGGCCTCGCGCTCAAGCTGCCGCTGTCGATCTGGTTCACCTTCGGCGGTGCGGGCCTGCCCGCGGGCGGCGCGGTCGGCTGTGCCTGGGCCACGCTGGTCGTCAACTACACCATGGTGGCCGTCGCCTGGCGGATGCTGGGCCGCCAGCCGATCTACGCCGAACTGGACATCCGCCGCCGCATCGAGGCGCCGGACTGGCACAGCCTCGCCGCCTTCCTGCGGCTGGGAGTGCCGGCCGGCCTCGCGGTGCTCGTTGAGGTGACCTCCTTCACCTTGATGGCGCTCATGATCGCGCGGCTGGGCACGGTGGCGTCTGCCGGCCACCAGATCGCGGCGAGCATGACGGCCGTGCTCTACATGGTGCCGCTGTCCCTG
>CAJYRH010000320.1 GCA_913776795.1 uncultured Pseudorhodoferax sp.
CCTGGGCATGGTGTTTCCCTGGGGATTGCTGCAGCTGGGCTGGGCCCGCTTCGCGGTCGACCCCAGCGGCTGGCGCACCGCGGCAGAGATCCTCGTGCTCGCGGTCTGGAACGATGTGCACTTCTGGATCAACCACCGCTTGCTGCACACGCGCTGGCTCAGGCGCTTCCACGGCCCGCACCACCGCTCGGTGGTCAGCACGCCCTGGTCGACCTACAGCTTCCACCCGGTCGAGGCGGCCATGCTGGGCAACGTGATCCTGCTGCCCATGGTGCTGCACGACTTCAGCTTCTGGGCGCTGGCCTCGGTGCCCGTGTTCAGCCTGGTGCTCAACAACATCGGCCACGCCAACTACGACTTCTTCCCCCGGGTGTCCTACGGCCACTGGTTAGCGGCCAGCCGGCGCCACCACCTGCACCACGCGGCGCACGTGGGCAACTACGGGTTCCAGTTCACGTTCATGGACAGGCTGTTCGGCACGCGGCTGCCGGCCGACGCGGCGGATCCGCAGATCGCCGCCTGGCGACGCAGACAGGCCCGGCGTGCGAGCGTGGGCTGAACTGCCCCTGCTGCGACACCGCAGCGATTGGCAGAGCCTGCTCTATCTCGCCACGCTGCCGGCCCTGGCTGCCTGGCAGTGGCGGCACGGCTTCAACGCCGTGCTCTACGCGCTGATGCTGTTCCTCACGCTGGGCATCGGCGTCATCCACCACAACCACACGCACCTGCGCATGTGGCGCGGGCGCCGCGCCAACCGCGCGACCGACCTGTGGATCACGCTGCTGCAAGGCCATCCAAGCTTCGTGTTCTGGCCGGCCCACGTGGCCAACCACCACCGCCACCGGCACGGGCCCGAGGATGTGGCACGCACCTACCGCTTCGGCGGCGACACCAACCATTTGCCGGGCTACCTGCTGCACCCGCTGCAGGCGGCCTGGGTCCTGTACCCGTTGTTCCTGCGCTGGCTGGCCCGGCTCCGCAGGCACCAGCCAGGCGCCTTCCGCTACTGCATGGCGCAGTACGCCGTGTGGCTGGGCTCCTGGTCGCTGCTGCTGGCGCTGGACTGGAAGAAGGGCCTGCTTTTCGTGGTACTGCCGCAGTTGCACGGCCTGCACTGGCTGCTGGCCACCAACTACCTTCAGCATGCCCATGCCGACGGCAGCGCGGCCGGGCGCCAGCGCCAGGGCCGGCTCAACTACGCGCGCAACTTCGAGGGCTGGATCAATCCGCTGCTGTTCAACATCGGCCTGCACACGGCACACCACGAGCACCCGCACGCGCACTGGTCGGACCTGCGCCGCCTGCACCATCTGCACTACCGCGCGCGCGTCGATCCGGCCCTCAACGAAGGCGGCCTGGTGCCCTATATGCTGCGCGTCTTCGTACTCGGCAGTGTGCTGCCGCGCTACCGCAGCCGCTCGCTGATGCCGGCCAACAACGATTGATCCAGAACATGCCCGTCACCTTCGACCGTGTCTTCGTCCAGAGCGCCGGCTGCTTCATGCCGGGCGAGCCCGTCTCGAACGCGCAGATGGACGCCTACATCGCGCCGCTCAACCGCATGTCGTCGCGCATCCAGCGCCGCATCCTGGCCGAGAACGGCATCCAGCAGCGCTACTACGCCATCGACACCGAAGGCCGCACGGTCTTCAGCAACGCCCAGATGGCCGCCCATGCCGTGCGCGACTGCCTGCAGGGCGCAGGCCGCACCCTGGCCGATGTTTCCCTGTTGGCGACCGGCAGCTCCGGCGGCGACACGCTGATGCCGGGCTTTGCCAACATGGTGCAGGGCGAGCTCGCCGCGCCGCCCATGGAGACGCTGTCCGTGCACGGCATCTGCGCGGCCGGCGTGTCGGCCATCCAGGCCGCGGCGCAGGGCGTCCAGCTCGGCGCGCACCGTGCCGCGCTGGCCGTGGCGGCCGAGATGCCGTCGCGGCTGTTCAAGCGCTCGCGCTTCGCGGCGCGCGGCTACGAAACCGACTTCGATGCGCACTTCCTGCGCTGGATGCTGTCCGACGGCGCCGGCGCGCTGCTGCTGTCCGACAGCCAGGCTGCCCTGCCGCAGACGCCCGGCCTGCGGCTGCAGCTCAAGTGGATCCACCAGCGCGCCTTCTCGGGCGACTACCCGGTCTGCATGCAGCTGGGGCTGACCGAAGACCGCGCGCGCGGCCACCTGGACTTCGATTCCTGGACCGATGCCGAGGCCGCCGGCGCACTGTCGCTGCGCCAGGACATCCGCCTCTTGCCGCACCTGTTCGACATCGGCATCCACGAGTATGCGCAGCTCGTGCACGGCGGCTGGCTGGACCCGTCCCGGGTAGACCACTTCCTGTGCCACTACTCCTCGGAGAAGTTCATCCCTGTGGTGGAGGACCTCATGGACAAGGCGGGCCTGGCGATTCCGCGCGAGCGCTGGTATAGCAACCTGGCCTGGCGCGGCAACACGGGCGCGGCCTCCATCCTCGTGATGCTGGCCGAGTTCCTGCAGACGCGCGCACTGAAGGCCGGCCAGCAGCTGTTCTGCTACGTGCCCGAGTCGGGCCGCTTCATGGCGGCCTACATGCTGCTGGAAGTGCAGGAGGTCGATGCCCCTGTGCCTGCACGCCCGGCCGCACGCGTGGCGGCGACCGACGAGACCGCCATCGCCCCGCCGCACGACCCGGCCACCGCCCCCGCGCCGCTGCGCGACCTGCTGACCGAACTGGCCGCCATCTGGCACGGCTACCGCTCCGAGGTCTGGCGCACGCCGCTCGTGCGGCAGATCCGCGAGCGCCGCTTCGCCGTGCCCGACTACCTGAACTGGATGGAACACTGGGTACCGCAGGTGCGCGAAGGCAGCCTGTGGATGCGCGAGGGCGCGGCCTCGCTCAGCGCGCCCTACCAGGGCCTGGCCGCGCTGATCGGCGTGCACGCGGGCGAGGAGCAGAACGACTTCCAGATCCTGTTCGACGACTACCGCAAGGCCGGCGGCCCCATCGCCGACATCGCCGCGCTGCGCCGCAACCCGGGCGGCGAGGCGCTCAACGCCTACCTGCACCGCCTGGCCGCCACGCCCGATCCCTTCGGCCTGCTGGGCGCGGTCTACATCATCGAGGGCACGGGCCAGCGCATCGTGCCGCCCCTGCTGCCGCTGCTGCGTGCGGCCTTGCCGCTGCCGCCGGAATGCTTTCGCTTTCTCCAGTACCACGGCCACAACGACGAGAACCACCTCGCGCGCTGGCTCATGGCGGTCGAGATGGTCATGGCGCTGGACGAAAGCGGCCGCGCCGCGCAGCAGATCGTGGCCACAGCGCGCCACACGGCGGCGCTGTACCTGATGCAGTTCCAGCACGTGACCGAAGGGCGCGCTGCGCCATGAGCAAGAAGCCCCTGCCCGACTTCCTGGCCCGCGCCCACGACGACCGCGACCCCAGCCCCTGGCTGGCTCTGTGGCTGGACCAGAGCACCCCACTGCCCGACCCCGTGAAGACGGCCTGGCTGGCCGACTCCAGCTCGGCCTCGCGCCAGTACCTTCTGCCCTTCCTGCGGCCGCTGGCGCGCACGGTCATCGTGCTGCTGCAGGTGCTCAAGGTGTTCTTCCCGCGCAACTGGTCGCACTCGGGGGCGCTGCACGCCCTGCTGGTCTGGGGGCTCAAGCGCTTCGTGTCGCCCGAGGCGAACTGGCTGATCCTGCGGCACTTCCACCTGGGCTCGCAGGTGCTCAGCTTCATCGGCCGCAATTCGCCCGCGCCCGTGTCCACCTCGCCGCTGGAGCCCGCCGACATCGACGCCTTGCGCGACGACCTGTTCCTCAAGCACGACCTGAACCTGTTCAACTTCGTGATCCGGCTCAACCAGGCGCTGCGCGACAAGGGCCTGGAACTGCGCAAGCCCGCACACCTGGACCTCACCATGCTGCGCGACCCGGGCCTGCGTCTGGAGGACATGCCGCACGGCCGGCTGAACTTCCTGGACCTGCAGAGCGCCATCGAACTCTTCACCCCGCTCTACCAGCTGCTGCTGACCGACAACGACTTCTGGCGCGCGGCCAATTCGCTGCAGCTGGACGAGACCATCGGCATCTACTGCGCCACGCTGCTGGCCGCGCCCGAGCACCTGGTGCTGGTCAACAACAAGCACCCGCTGGTGCCGCTTTCCACCCTGCGCGCGGGCCACCGGCTGGTCATCCACGGCCTGTCGACGGAGATGCTGCACGCGCTCTTGATGCGCTTCAAGGCGGCGCAGGCCGAAGGCGGCGTCGTGCACACCACCAGCGGCGACGCCTCCGCTGCATAAAGCCTCAGTAGCGCGCCAGGCTCAGGCCTTCGGTGTCGATGGCCGGCTGGCGGCCCGCCAGCCAGTCGGCCATGAGGCGGCCGGTGCCGGCCGCCATCGTCCAGCCCAGCGTGCCGTGGCCGGTGGACAGCCACAGCTTCGGATAGCGCGTCGGCCCCAGGATCGGCGTGCCGTCCGGCGTCATGGGCCGCAGGCCGCACCAGAACTTGGCCTGCGCCAGATCGCCCGCCGTGGGGAACAGGTCGCTGACCACGTGGTCCAGGGTGCGCCGACGCTCGGGCTTGAGGCTCAGGTCGAAGCCGCCCAGTTCGGCCGTGCCGCCCACGCGGATGCGGTCGCCCAGGCGCGTGACGGCGACCTTGTGCGTCTCGTCCATCACGGTGGACTCGGGTGCGCCGCGCGCGTCCGTGATCGGCAGCGTCAGCGAGTAGCCCTTGACCGGATACACCGGCAGCTGCAGACCCAGCGGCTGCAGCATCAAGGGGGAGTAGCTGCCCAGCGCCACGAGGTAGCGGTCGGCCTGCACCTCGCCCGCATCGGTGCGCACGCCGCCGATGTCGCCGTTGGCCAGCGCGATGCCCTTGATCTGCACGCCGTAGCGGAACTGCACGCCGAGCCCCTCGGCCAGCCGGGCGAGGCGCTGCGTGAACAGGAAGCAGTCGCCAGTCTCGTCGCCGGGCAGGCGCATGCCACCCACGAACTTCTGCCGGACCGCCTGCAGCGCAGGCTCGTGGCGCACGCAGCCGTCCATGTCCAGCACCTCGTACGGCACGCCGTACTGCTTCAGGACCTCGATGTCGCCGGCGGTGCCGTCGAGCTGCTTTTGTTCGCGGAACAGCTGCAAGGTGCCCTGGCTGCGCTCGTCGTAGGCGATGCCGGTCTCCGCGCGCAGGGCCTGCAGGCAGTCGCGGCTGTACTCCGCCACGCGCACCATGCGCGCCTTGTTGATGCGGTAGCGCTCGGCCGTGCAGTTGCGCAGCATGGACATGCCCCAGCGCCACATGGCCGGGCTCAGCAGCGGCTGGATGACCAGCGGGCTGTGGTGCATCATCAGCCACTTGATGGCCTTGACCGGCACGCCCGGCCCGGCCCAGGGCGCGGAGTAGCCGGGCGAGACCTCGCCAGCGTTGGCAAAGCTGGTCTCCATCGCCGGTGCCGGCTGCCGGTCGATGACCGTCACCTCGTGCCCGTCGCGCGCCAGATAAAAGGCCGCGGTCGTGCCGATCACGCCACTGCCCAAGACCACCACCTTCATGCCCGCCCTCCCGCGATGTCGTGTGGCGGCATTGTCCGAGCGAAGACCCGCGCACGGTGGTGCCAGCCGGCGATCACATCCTCCATTAGCGCGGCTGATCGGCCTGGTGCGCCGCGCGCCGTGCAGCACGCTGCGAGGAGCAGGAGGATGGCTGCACGGCCCCGCCGCGAACTCACACGCCAGGTGCCGATGGCGCACCGATGCAACCGGTCGGCCGGGCGGCGATGCGGGTGTTTTCCGCGCTGGGCGTCCGGCGCAACGCATGGGTCCTGCGCGTCCGGCACGTCCAGCGCCGCCCGCACGCCTGGTCCGGCCTGTGCAAGCGATCGGGCACGTGCAGCGCGATGCCGCGCCGGAGCGCCCCCGTGTTCACACGCCGCCCTGCGGATGCGTCGGGTCCACCCACAGCACCGTGTCAGGCTTCTCCACGGGGGCGATGTCCAGGTTCACGGCAACGGCCTCGCCGTCGCTGCGGCACAGCACGCATTCGAGCGGCTCGGTCGGGCTGGCGTTGATCTCCTGGTGCGGCACGTAGGGCGGCACGTAGATGAAGTCGCCAGGGCCGGCCTCGGCCGTGAACTCCAGCCGCTCGCCCCAGCGCATGCGTGCACGGCCGCGCACGACGTAGATCACGCTTTCAAGGTGGCCATGGTGGTGCGCTCCGGTCTTGGCGTCAGGGTGGATGGTCACCGTGCCGGCCCACAGCTTGCTGGCGCCCACACGCGCGAAGTTGATCGCCGCCTTGCGGTCCATGCCGGGCGTCTGCGCGGTGTTGCCATCGAGCTGGTTGCCGGGCACCACGCGCACGCCGTCGTGCTTCCATCGGCCGTGTGCAGGTTCGTGTTCGTGGGCGTGGTCGTGGTGGTCGTGTGCCATGGAGTCCTCGGTGTGCTGTTCATTCGAAGGCGAAGGTGCGCAGCGCGCGGCGCTGGCGCTTGACGTTGTACATCGCGGCGTCGGCGTCCATGAGCACCTGCTCGGGACTGTCCTGGCTGCCCACCAGCAGGCGGATGCCGATGCTGGCCGAGCAGCGGTGCGTGGCGCCATGCAGGTGGTGGTTGCGCTCGATCGCGTCAAGGATCTTGTCGGCCACGGTGTTGACGTGGTCGGCCGCGCTCTTCTCGTCCACGCCCAGTTCCTCGAGCAGCACCACGAACTCGTCGCCGCCAAGCCGGGCCACAGTGTCGTGCTGGCGCACCACGGCCTGCAGGCGCCGGCCGATCTCCACCAGCATCTGGTCGCCCACCTCGTGGCCGAAACCGTCGTTGACACGCTTGAAGCCGTCCAGGTCGATGAACAGCACGCCGAAATAGCTGCGCTGGCGGCTGCTGGCCAGCTGTGCCTGGCGCAGGCGGTCCATGAGCAGGCGCCGGTTGGGCAGCCGCGTGAGCGGGTCGTTGAAGGCCATGGCCCGGATCTCCGCCTCCATCGCCTTGTGGCGGCTGATGTCGCGCCCGATGACCGAGATGCCGGCGATGTGCCCATGCGCGTCGCGCACGGGCGATACCGCCATCGACACGTCGAGCACCGAGCCGTCCTTGCGCATGCGCTGCGTCTCGTAGTCCTGCAGGCTCTCGCCGCGCTGCACGCGTGCGATCAGCACCGCATCCTCGCCGCGCCGTTCGGGCGGTGCCAGCCGCACGGCCGACTGGCCGAGCATCTCGGCCTCGGTGTAGCCGAACATCCGTTGCGCGCCCCGGTTCCAGGTGGTGATGCGACCATCCAGCGTCTTGCTGACGATGCTGTCCGAGGAGCCCTGGACGATCGCCTCGAAACGGTTGTGCAGCACGCGCAGCGCGCGGCGCGACCAGCGCACATGCGTCAGCCACGCCCACAGGGTGAGCACGGTGGTCAACCCGGCGAGCGCGGCCACCATCAGCGTGTTGGCGCGCCAGCCGGCCATGGCCTCCTCGGTCGACTGGCCGACGATGACGTAGAAGGGCTGGTCGCGCAGGTGGCGGTAGGCGTTGATCCGCCGGTGTCCGTCCACCGTGCCGCGCGCCTCGTACGTGCCCTCGCGCGGCGCGTGGCGCACCGCCTGGCGCAGCTCTGCCGCGATGCCCACCGGCCCTGCAGCCGTTGCCGGCCGGTAGTGAACCGCCTGCAGGTCCTCGGTACGCAGCGAGGCAGCGCCCTGCGCGCCCAGGTCGATGCCCTGGAACAGCTTGTCGAACTGGACGCTGGACATGCCGGCGAAGGCCACACCGCGCAGGCCACCCTGCGCGTTGCGCACGGCCCGGGCGAACACCATGCGGGGCGCTCCGTCGCGTGCACCTTCGATCGGACCGACGACCACCAGCGCCCCATCCTGCTGCGCTGCGGCACGGCGGAAGAACGCGTGCGTGCCGACCTGTTCTGGCGCCGCCGGCACCGAAGCGGTGCGCAGCCGCACCGTGCCGCCAGCATCGGCGAGCGCCACATCGTCCAGCTCGAAGCGGGCCAGGCGCGGCTGCGCGGCCATCGCCTCGACCGACGTGCCGGTGGTGCCAGGCTGCAGCAGGGCCTCGTGGCGCAGGGCGACC
Source organism: uncultured Pseudorhodoferax sp. (assembly GCA_913776795.1). Next base: position 8,053 of record CAJYRH010000320.1, read on the forward strand.
AGTTGCAGGACGATGTCGATCTTGTCGAAGGTGTCGGACAGCTGCGCCTCCACGAGCCGCGCGAGGTTCTGCGTGGCCACCTGCGTGCGCTCGCGGCTGCGTGCGTGGTCGGTGGCGATGGACAGCACCGCCAGGGCCAGCACGAGCCCGATGACCGCCAACGGGCCCGCCGCCTGCGGCAACCAGGACGGCAGCGCGGGCCGCCACGCGCGAAAACCTTTTTCAACGGTCATGCAGGTCGGTACGTGCAGGGAAGGGAGCGCGCGATTCTAGGAGCGCGCGCCGCCTGCGGACGCCGTCCGCCGACGCCTGGGGGCAATGCGCGGCGCGCCAGCCAATGCGCTACTATTTGATGGCGCTCAATACCGAATTCGATCAAGGATTGGCACAAGATATGCGCAATTACAGGGCTGCATCGGCGCTGCATTGCGCTGCCTTGCTCACGATTGGCCGTCGCGTCAGGGCCATGACCCAAGGCGCACGCGTGCTGACGCGCGTTGCGGCTGTGTCGCTGGCCCTGGCGGCGTGGCTGCCTGCACAGGCCGGCTCCACGCTGGACGAGGTCCGCGCCCGCGGCACGCTGCTGTGCGGCATCAGCCCGGGCATGCTGGGCTTCTCGCATCCCGGCTCCTCGCCCGGCAGCTGGGAGGGCATGGACGTGGACATCTGCCGCGCCGTCGCAGCCGCCGTGCTGGGCAGCGGCGACAAGGTGAAGTTCGTGCACCTGCAGGTCGACGAGCGGCTGCCGGCCCTGCGCGAAGGGCGCTTCGACATCCTCTCGTTCGCCGCCAGCTACACGATGGCACGCGACACCGGCATGGGCACGCAGTCCACGGTCGTCACGTACTACGACGGGCAGGGCTTCCTGGTGCCGGTCGCGGGCAAGGTGCGCAGTGCCCGACAGCTGCGCGGCAAGCCGATCTGCGTCACCACCACGGGCAGTTCGGAGCAGACGCTGCAGGAGTACTCCAACGCGCAGAGGATGGACTTCAAGGTGCTCCGCTTCGCACGCTTCAAGGAAGCCACCGACGCTTACCTGGCACGGCGTTGCGCCGCCATGTCTGCCGACGCCACCAGCCTGGCGGTGGTCCGGCGCACGCAGACGCCCCAGCCTGCAGAACACGCCATCCTGCCGGAGCTGATCTCCAAGGAGCCGCTGGGGCCCATGGTGCGCCGCGGCGACGACGGCTGGGCACTGGTCGTGAGCTGGGTGGTCCACGGCCTGATCGCGGCGGAGGAACACGGCGTCACACGCGCCAACGTGCGCCAGCAGGCCGCCAGCAGCCCGAATGCCGAGGTGCAACGCATGCTCGGGCGCAGCGGCGACACCGGCAAGCTGATCGGCCTGGAACGCGACTGGCTGCTGCATGCGCTGGAGGCCACCGGCAACTACGGCGAGATCTTCAGGCGCAACGTCGGCCCGGATTCGCCGCTGGGCCTGCCACGCGGCCTCAACGCGCTGTGGACGCAGGGCGGCCTGCACTACGCGCTGCCAATCCGCTGAGCCCCCAATCCCATGCCACGTT
>CAJYRH010000321.1 GCA_913776795.1 uncultured Pseudorhodoferax sp.
GTCAGCAGGTGGATCCACGGCGTGGCCAGCATGAGGTACCAGGTCTGGCGCAGCCCACTGCCGACGTGGCTGGCCACCGTGTGCGTGAAGCTGGCGGGCCAGAACATGAAGAACAGCGCCGAGGCCCCGTGCACCAGCACACCGAGCCGGATGAAGAAGGCCAACGGCTTGGCGGCGTCGGGGAACCAGCCGGAGCACCACCAGAGCATCGCCACCACGGCGGCGTGCCGCATCGGCCCCCACGGGTCGGACGGCGGCATCTCCGGCGCGATCATCGGCACCGCCAGTCCCAGCCCGGTGCCCTGGCTGGGGTCGCCCACGGAGAAGCGGCCCGGCAGCTGCAGCGCCTGCATCCACCACAGGATGGTGTCGCCCCAGGCGGCCTGCAGCCAGGGCCGCATCCACAGCAGCAGCGCGCTGAAGAGCGCCGCCAGCACCACGCCCTGCAGCACCCGCTGCAACGGCAGCGTCTGGCGCCAGATGGCGCGGTGCTGGGCGATGGTGCCGCCCAGGTGGCCGCGCACACTCAGGCGCCGAAGGGCGGCGCGGGAACCGGCATGCAGGGACTTGGCCATGGTGCGGGTGCCTCAGAAGCTGACGAACAGGCCCACGCCCAAGGTGTGGCGCTTGTAGGTCGGATTGGAATAGCGCTCGGCCTGTGCGGTCAGTCCCCAGGTCGGCCCCAGCCACACGCGCCCCGTCGCGGCCACGCTGTGGCTGCGGAAATCCACCAGCTGGGCGCCTGCGCCGATGGCCTGGTAGGCCTCGGTGCCGCTGGCCACGCGCAGGGCGAAGTAGCCCACGCCGTCGCGCCCCACCGTCATGCTGGCGAAGGGCATGTGCGAGAAGACGTTCCCTGGCTGGCTGAGGTTGAGCACCACCCCCGCTTCGAGGACGACCGGCGCCGGCAGGTACCAGGCTGCCGCCAGGCGCATGCCCGCCTCGCTGCGGTTGTGGTGCAGCGCTGCGCCGTAGACGGCGGCGGACGTGACCAGCTGGCCCTGCGACAGCCATTTGCGCGAGATCTGTGTATCGGAGCGCAGGATGGACCAGTTGGGCCCGCCCTCCCCCAGTGCCAGCGACTGCACCGCATACCAGCGGTCCGAGATCTGCAAGGTGTAGCTGCCGGCCGCCACGCCGCCGGTCTCGCCAAACTTGCGCTCGCGCAGCAGTTCGAGGTTCAGCACGTCGCCGTTGCGCAATACGATGGCACCGCGCACGTTCACCGCCTCGCCGTCCGGCAGGCCGGCACTGAGGTTGCTGCGCCAGGTCTGCAGGTCCCAGGTGCTGCGCGCCGACACAGGTCCCGGCGCCGGTGCGGGAGCCGGCGCAGGTGCAGAAGGCTCCACGGGCAGAGGGCCGGCCGTCTGTGCCTGCGCCTGCGCGGCGCACAGCAGCCAGGCGAGCGTCGACGCACCGGTCAGGCGGCCGACACTGCGAAGCCGCCTCATCGCGCGCCTGCCAGCACGTCGGCGATGCGCTGGGACGTGCGCCCGTCGCCGAACGGGTTGACGGCCTCGCGCATGCGTGCCAGTTCCCTGCCCTCGCCCAGCAGCCGCGTCACGCAGCCGACAATGCGCTGCATGTCCGTGCCCACGATCATCCCGGCACCGGCCTCGATGAGTTCCGGGCGCTCGGTCGTGTCGCGCAGCACGAGCACCGGCCGCGACAGCGCCGCACCCTCCTCCTGGATGCCGCCGGAATCCGTCAGCGCCAGGGCGCTGTTCTGCAGGCACCACAGCAGCGCCGGGTAGTCCAGCGGCGGGCACAGGCACAGCCTGCCTTCCAGCTGCGTGGCCAGCACACCGAGCTCGGCGTGCACGGTGTCGGCCACCGCGGGGTTGCCATGCACGGGCCAGACCACGGCCAGGCGCGGATCGGCCTGCAGCAGCCGCGCCACGGCGCGTGCGATGTCGCGGATGCCCGGGCCCCAGTTCTCGCGGCGGTGGGCCGTGACGGTGATCAGCCGCCCGTGCGCCAGCCAGGGCTGCAAGCGCTGCAGGGGCTCGGGCAGCACCAGCGTGCCGTCGTCCAGCAGGCTCTGCAACCGCGCCGCGCCGGTGAGGGCCGCGTCCACCGCGGTGTTGCCGACCACGTGCACGGCGTCGGCTGCGATGCCCTCGCGCGCCAGGTTGGCGGCCGCGCCTGCGGTCGGGGCGAAGTGCCAGTGCGCCAGCCGCGCCGTCAGCTCACGGTTCTTTTCCTCGGGGAACGGCTCGCGCGGCTTGAAGGTGCGCAGGCCGGCTTCCACATGCCCGATCGGGATGTCCAAGTAGAAGGCCGCCTGGGCGGAGGCCAGCGTGCTCGTGGTGTCGCCATGCACGAGAACAGCCGAAGGCTGTGCCTTTTCGTAGACGGCGCTGAGGCTTTCCAGCAGCAGCGCATTCAAATGCGCCAGGCTGCCGTTGCGGCGCTCCAGCTGCAGTTCGAATTCGGGCCGGATGTCGAAGAAGTCGTACAGCGACTGGGCCATCTCGCGGTGCTGGCCGCTGTGCACCCAGGCGACCGCATGGCCGCGCCGGCGCAGTTCGGCATGGACCGGGGCCATCTTGATGATTTCTGGGCGGGTGCCGACCGAAATGAGAACGGGCCGCTCCGGCGGCGTGCGGGATGCTGTCATGGGGAGGGCGATGGGTTGGGAATCGAAGCGGTGGGCGTCGTCGCGCCGTGCACGGGCAGTTGCACGCGCAGCGTGGTGCCGGCACCGGCGACCACGCGCCAGAAATCGCCCTCGCGCGTGACCTCGGCCTGGCCCTGCAGGACGCGCGGCGCGTCGTAGCGGCGCGCCGGCAGCAGCCAGGCGAAGTGCGCAAGCGAGCGCGGGTGCTCCGCCTGCAGCCACTCGGCGCCGTCGGCGGCCCGTGTGCTCCAGTCGACGGCCAGCCGTTCGTTGGCGAAGTCGGCGTAGGCGGCCATGGTGATCCAGCGCAGTGCCCCGTCCGCCACCAGCTGCCTGGTGTGCTGCAGCCAGTCGCGGAAGGCGTCGGGGAACAGCGCAACGCCTGGCGGGTGGAAGTACACCAGCCGGGCCGTGCGGTATTGGGCGCAGTAGTCGGCCACGTCCTTGAGCCAGGCGCCGATGTCGCGCTGCGAGATGCCCGCGAGGGAGGTCTCCTCGAAACTGGCGTGCGCGCCATAGCTCAGCACCGGAAAGGCCCACATGCCGGGGGGGCTGCGCTTGCCATCCTGGTAGCTGCGGGTCGGCGCCATGCCGATGTCGCCCGTGAAGTAGTAGGCCTGGATGCCCTGCTCGCGCAGCCATGGCGTGGTCCAGGCCGGGTGGTTTCCCAGGGGTGCAGAGTACTCGCGCACCGGCTTGCCGCTGGCGGACCGCACGGCCTGCAGGTTGCGTTCGATGAACGGGATGGAGACGTCCCGCTTCTGCTTGTCGACCAGGCGACCGAAGGCGTTGTGGATCCACCCGCCATGGCTGCCAACCTCGTCGCCACGCGCCACGAAGCGGCGCACCCATGCCTGCATGCTGGCATTGCGGGCCAGGTCCATGCCCTGCCCGTCGCCGACGGTGTCGACGTCGGGCCCGGCCGTCAGGTGGATGGAGTACGGGCCCTGCTCGAACACCCCCAGCGCATCCAGCGTTTCGATGGCGGGCACCGCCGCCGCCGCGTCGACGTGCCAGTTCATGATCAGCGCGCCCTTGGCATCGGGCACCGGCGACAGCTGTGGCAGCCCGACCAGGTCCTGCGCGAAATAGCGCAGGAAGGCGTGCAGGAACAGGCCGTCGGTGCGCAGCTTGAGATAGGTCAGCGGCAGGTTGACGAACAGCACCTGGCCTTTGCCCACGGTGTGCACGCCCGCCAGCAGGCTGCCCTCCTCGGCATGCATCAGCCGGTTGCCATCGAAGAGGCCGCGCGTCGTGAACACCGGGTAGCTGAGCCGCCCGTAGTGGTAGCCGATGACGGCCAGCGGCTCGTCCTCGCCGGGTGGCGGCTGGTGGCTGCTGAGCGGCTCTTCCTCGCCGTCGCGGATCAGCTTGCCCGGCGGAAGACGCAGCAGGGGCACCGCGCCTCCCTCGACCCACGCCACGTGCTCGCCGGACATGCGGCCGCGCAGCTCCTCGTACAACGCGTACGACACGCCGGCCAGGCCGGACAGACGCGACCGGCCGGGCGGGTAGTTGCCGTCCAGGTCCTCGGTGCCGGCATCGTGCACCAGCAGCAGGGGCGTGCCGGACCGCACGCGCTGGTTCAGCGCCGCGACGAGCGCATCGTTCATGCGGCGGTGCACCTGGTCGGGCAGGATCAGCGCCACGTCGTCGGAAGCGCCGCCTGCCCGCAGCAGATCGGATGCGCGCAGCAGCGACAACTTGAAGCCGAGCTCGGCCGCGGCGTCCTGCCAGGCGTGCACGTGCGGATCGCCGGACGAGACTTCATCGGAGACCAGCAACGCAAGACGGGTGGCAGCCTGGTGCGGTCTGGCCGAACCGTTCAGCAGGCCGAACAGCACGAACAGTCCGACGGCTGCCAGCAGCAGCGCGCCGCGCACCAGCCAGACGCGCGAGGCAATGGGTTTCGCGTTCATGGCACCAACGCCTGCTCGCCCAGCACCGCAACTGCTGCGGCTGGCGCGACCGGTGCGACCGGCGCCACGCAACGCCCCTGCGCCTCGGCCCAGACGGTGCCGTGGATCTCCACCCCGGCGCCAATGTCGATGCGCGGCGCAGCCACGGTGGTCTGCGCTGCCGGCGACCCCAGCACGCAGCCGGCATCCAGGGCGATGGCCACTTCGGACATCAGCACCCCCTGCACCGTGCAGCCGGCGCCGAGTTCGGCCTCGCGCTCGACGAACACATGGCCGTTGACCGTGCACCCCGGCCCCGCCGTGAACCGGCCGCGGACCTTGAGACTGCCGCCGACCATGCAACGCGGCCCCAGCGTCAGATCGCCATGGCAGACCAGGTCGCCCTGCCAGGCGGTGCCTGCCGCGACCGTGAGCGCGCCGCTGCGGATGGCGCGGCGGCCCAGTGCATCCCAGCGCACGCCGGTCAGGGCGGCGCCGTCGCCCGGCACCGCGGCCAGCACGGGCCGCGGACCTTGCGGCAGGAACTGCATGCGTGGAGCGTGCAGCAGCATGAAACTGCTTCCGGGCGCCAGCACCAGCAGCCGCTCGGCCGTGGTGCGGCCCGCCAGATGACAGCCCTCGCCCACGAACACCTCTTCGCCATGGGCCCAGCGCAACACCGAGGCATGGGCTCCGATCCGCAGTGGACCACCGGCCCATAGCGCCTTGTAGATGCCGTGCTCGGCGGCCCGCAGGGCGCCTGCAGCGGCCACCTCGGCGTAGAACGACATGCCGTCCGGCAGGTGCAGATCGCCCTGGGCGTTCCACAGGCGGTGGCTGGTCTGGTCCTCCCGCTCCGCCGCGGTCAGCGGCAGCGCCTGCGCGGCTGGCGGACACACCACGATGGCGGTGGTGCCCAGCGTGTCCGCACCGGCGGACACCGCCGCGGCCAGGCGCGCGGCGAAGCTGCGCGCCAGGTAGGGCGGGTCGAGCGCATCGGCCTCGTCGATGGGCAGCGGCTGGACGTCGCTCGGGCGCAGCCACTCCACCAACGCCGGCAGCATGGGCAGCAGCATGACCGAGAACGTTGCGAGGAGCAGCAGCGCCAGTTTCACGGCCCGGCCTTGGCGGGAGGCATGGCAACGGCCGCGCTGCTGCGGCGGTAGCGCACGGTCTTGTCCCACTGGAACTTGCCGCCTGGCAGCCGGTCCGTGAGCGCCTGCTCGTACACCGAGCGCATGATGGCCACGGCGCTGACGATGAAGCCCAGGAACGAGAACGCCAGCAGCCGGATGCGCTGGCGCGAACGGTCCAGATGGGTCGCCGTGGCGATCTCGAAGAAGGCGGCGAAATTGCCCAGCGCACTGTGCACCATGAACGCCATGACCATCAGGGCGGGTGCAAGCCACTGCATGCTGACGGTGAAGTACATCAACACGCTGAGCACCCAACCCAGCAGCAGCACCGGCGACATCATGTAGACGCCCAGGAGCAGTGCGCCGTCGACGCGCTCGGTCCAGCGCAGATCGGGCTGGCGCAACAGGGCGGCCGTGTGGCGCACCATGGCCTGGTTGTGGCCCTTGGACCAGCGCTTGATCTGGCGCATGCGCACCGACCAGTTCTGCGGCACCTCTTCGTAGCACTCGGCCCGGTTGTGGTAGACCGTGCGCCAGCCGCCCAGGAGCAGCCGGTAGGTCAGGTCGGTGTCCTCGGCCAGGACGTCGTCGTGCCAGCCGCCCACGGACGCGAGGGCGCTGATGCGGATCCCTCCCACGGTGCCGCCGTATTGCGGCACCAGCCCGAGGTTCATGCGCGCCTGCTGGTCGACCTGGTAGCCGCCGGACCGCTCCAGGTCCAGCAGCCGGGTCAGCAGGTTGGCGCCGACGTTCAGCGGCACGACCCGGCCCATCACGGCACCGACCTCCGGGTCGAAGAAGGGCGCCATCAGGCGGCGGATCAGGCCACGCGAAGGCATGTAGTCTGCGTCGAAGACGATGATGAAGTCGGTGTCCACGGTCTCCGTGGCGTCCTTGAGCGCCGCCGCCTTGCCAGGCTTGCCGCCGACCCGATGGAACGGCCGGATGCGGCCCGGAAACCGCGCCACCACCTCGTCGACGATCTCGCGCGTCCGGTCGGTCGACCGGTCGTTGACAGGGACCACCAGCATGCGGTCGGCCGGGTAGTCGACGCGCATGAGGTTCTCCAGGCAGTCGCGGATGACGTCCTCTTCGTTGTGCGCGGCGACGAACACCGTCACGCGCGGCCACTCGGCCTGGACCAGGCTGGCGTAGGGGTTGCGCTGGCGGCCGAACAGGCGGTTGAGCGAGAACACGTAGTGGCGGGCTGTGTACACAGTCAGCAGCACCATGACGAGGCCCATCAGCGTGCCGAGCGACCAGGCCCATGTGTCACCGAGCGGGCTGGAAATCGTCAACGACATGCCGGCGGCGTGCACCCCGGAATGGCTGGCCAGCGCGGCCGTTCCGACCATGACGCCCAGCAAACGACCGGCATGCATGGCCCAGCCCGGGACCGCGGGCAGGCGCCAGCAGGCACGCGGCTGTACATCGCGCCTGGTGGGTGGCGCATGGGGGTGGTGGTTCAAGTTGTACCTTTCCGCACGCAATGCGGAGCCTCGCGACTGGCGATTTGTAACGTACACAAGTGTAGGAGTGACGCGGATGGACTAGCCCGCAAATCAAACAACACGCTGTAGCAGTTGTGCGAATTACGCAACTTAGAACACTTTTTGATGCAAATTTGTCGTCAAATAGTCGTCAGAACCTGCACAAATCGGTTGAATTGAGTTCAACACGTTCAAATTGCATTCAAATTTATATTGTGCACAAAAAGAAACAGGCGCCTTGGGCGCCTGTTTTGTTTGTGTCGCGTGTCGTGCAAGCGGGTGCTTGCCCTGCTCCGGCCCGGCTCGGGCGCTAGAGGTCTGTGAACCGCGGCCCACGCCGCTCCATCGTCGCTGCAACCGCCTCACGCTGGTTCGGGCTGCCGATCAGCCGCTGCTGCTCGACCGACTCGGCCAGCAGCAATTGGGCGTCGTCGCCATCGGCAGTCTGGTTCATGAGCCGCTTGGCGGCGCGCACGGCGTCGGGGTTGCGGCCGGCGATCTCGCGCGCCAGGGCCTGGGCGTCGGCCAGCGGGTCGGCCACCACGCGCGTTCCCAGGCCGATGCGGCAGGCTTCCTCGGCCTCAACGACGCGCGCGCTGAACACCAGTTCGCGCGCGATGTCGGCCCGCACCAGTTCGCGCATCAGCGCGATGCCGGCCATGTCGGGCACCAGGCCCCAGCGCATCTCCATGACCGACAGGCGCGCGTCGGCCGCAAGCAGGCGTACATCGGCACCCAGCGCCACCTGCAGGCCGCCGCCGAAGGCCACGCCCTGCACGGCCGCGATCACGGGCACGGCCAGCGCGCGCCAGCCCCAGGCCACCTGCTGCGGCCGGTTGGCCGGGCCATGCGTGCGCGCCCGCAGTTCGGTCAGCCCTTCGAGCTGCGCGCCCTCGCGCATCTTGCCGAAGCGCGACATGTCCAGCCCGGCGCAGAAGGCGCGGCCCTCCGCATGCAGCACCACGGCGCGCACACCGCGCGTGGCCTGCAACAGCTCGGTGGCGGCGACCAGGCCGTCGAACATGTCCATGTCCAGCGCGTTCATCTTGTCCGGCCGCGCGAGCCGGACCTGTGCGACGCCGTCGGCGTCCACGCGCACGGCCACGCGGCCATGCAGCAGGCGTTCTTCAAGCAAGGCGTTGCCTCCTGTCCTTGGCGTCCTGGCCAGCGATGTTCTCGCGGGCGCGCTGCCAGTCCTCGCCGGTCCACGCGCGCATGCGCGAGAAGTTGCCGCCCGTGGCCTGGTACTGGCCACCGTCGATGGCGATCGTCTGGCCGTTGATGTAGTCGGCGCCCGGGCCCAGCAGCAGCACCGCGAGGTTGGCCAGCTCGGGCATGCGGCCGTTGCGGTCCATGGGGTTGCCTTCGGTCCTGTGCTCGCCGCCGCCCGGGTTCAGGCGCGCGCTCATGCCCTCGGTCGGGACCAGGCCCGGCGCGATGGCGTTGAAGCGGATGCCGCGGCCGGCCCATTCCACGGCCAGCGACTGCGTCATCGCGTGCAGGCCGGCCTTGGACATGGCGGACGGCACGGTGAAGGCCGATCCGTTCCAGACCCAGGTGGTCAGGATGGAGACCACCGCCGCGCTGCGCCCCTCGGCCAGCCAGCGCTTGCCGCAGTCCAGCGTCATCATGAAGCTGCCGCGGAACACGATGTTGGCGATGGCGTCGAAGCCGCGCGGCGACAGGTCCTCGGTGCGGCTCACGAAGTTGCCGGCCGCGTTGTTGACCAGGCCGTCGATGGCACCGCCGTCGGCCCAGATGCGGTCGAGCATGGCGGTGATCTGCTCCTCCTTGCGGATGTCGCAGCCCACGGCGACGGCGCGGCCGCCCTGCGGACCCGGCGCGGCGCTGAGTTCGCGTGCGGTGTCCTCCAGCACGCTCTCGCGGCGGCCGCAGATGTACACCGTGGCGCCAAGCAGCACCAGGGCCTCGCTGATCACGCGGCCCAGGCCGCTGCCGCCGCCGGTCACGAGGTAGCGCTTGCCTGCCAGCAGGCCAGGCTTGTACATCAGGTCGTCCAGGGTCACGGTGTGGTCTCCTTCAGCGCCCGGTGTACCGGGGCGCGCGTTTCTCGAGGAAGGCGTTCATGCCTTCGCGGAAGTCGCCGGTCTGGGTGCAGAGCACCTGGTTGCGGTCCTCCAGCGCGATCACGGCCTCCATGCTGGGCGCGTCGATGGCCAGTCCCAGCGCGTCCTTGGTCAGCCGCAGCGCCACGGGCGTGGCGCGCAGCATGTCCTCGGCCAGCGCCTGCGCATCGGCCTGCAGTTCGGCCAGCGGCGCGACGCGGCTCACCAGGCCCAACCCATAGGCGCGCTGCGCCTCCATGAAGCGGCCCGTCAGCAGGTACTCGGCCGCGACCGAGCTGCCGACCATGCGCGGCAGGAAGTAGCTCACGCCCACGTCGCAGGCCGACAGGCCGATGCGGATGAAGGCTGCGTTCATGCGCGCGTCCGGTGTGGCCAGGCGGATGTCCGAGGCCAGCGCGAGCGCGAAGCCACCGCCGCTGGCCGCACCCTGCACGACGCTGATGATGGGCTGCGGGCAACGCCGCATGGCCAGCATGATGTCGCGGATGCTCTTTTGCTTCTCGAGCATCTCTTCCACGCCGCGGGCGCCGCCGCCCTGCGCTGTCGTGTCCTTGATGTCCAGCCCGGCGCAGAAGGCGCGGCCCGCGCCCTGCAGCACGACCACACGCGCGCTGCTGCGCGCGTTGAGGCCCTCGAAGTAGTTGCGCAGGGCATCGGTCAGCGCCGGATCGAGCGCGTTCAGCCGCTCGGGCCGGTTCATGGTGAGCCAGGCGACGCCGCCACGCTCCTCGGTCAGGAGAACCTCCGCGCTCACAGCGCGCGCGAGATCACTTCTTTCATGATCTCGTTGGTGCCGCCAAAGATCCGCTGGATGCGGGCGTCGGTGTACATGCGTGCCACCAGGTACTCGTTCATGTACCCGTAGCCGCCGAACAGCTGCAGGCATTCGTCGACCACGCGACCCTGCGCCTCCGAGCCCCAGAGCTTGGCCATGGAGGCGGTGGCGGTGTCGAGCTTGCCGGCCACCAGGTCTTCGACGCAGCGGTCGATGAAGGCGCGGCCGACCTTGATCTGGGTGGCGATCTCCGCCAGCTTGAACTTGGTGTTCTGGAACTCGGCCACGGGCTTGCCGAAGGCCTTGCGCTCGCGCACGTAGTCCAGCGTGGCGGTGTAGGCGCCTTCCATCGCGGCCAGCGCGGCGACGCCGATGATGAGACGCTCGTACGGCAGGTCGCCCATCAGCTGGAAGAAGCCCTGGCCTTCCTTGCCGCCGAGCAAGGCGCTGGCCGGGACGCGCACGTCGTCGAAGAACAGTTCGGAGGTGTCCTGCGCCTTCAGGCCGATCTTGTCCAGCACGCGGCCGACGCGAAAGCCCGCGCGGTCCTGCGTGTCGACGACCAGGATGGAGGTGCCCTTGGCGCCCTGCGTGGGGTCGGTCTTGGCCACCACCAGCACCACGCCGGCCAGAAAGCCGTTGGAGATGAAGGTCTTGGAGCCGTGCAACGCGTAGCCGCCCTCGACCTTGTCGGCGCGCGTGCGCACGCCCTGCAGGTCCGAACCGGCCCCGGGCTCGGTCATGGCGATGGCGCCGACGAGCTCGCCACGCGCGAGCTTCGGCAGGTAGTGGCGCTTCTGTTCGTCGGTACCGTGGTTCAGGAAATAGTGCGCCACGATGGAGTGCACGCCCACGCTCATGCCCGACAGCGCGCGGCGCGACATCTCCTCGTGGATGATGGCCTCGTGGCGGAAGTCGCCACCACCACCGCCCCACTCCTCGGGAATGTCCACGCACAGCAGGCCGAGTTCGCCGGCCTTGCGCCACAGTGCGTGGCCCACGTGGCCCGCCTTGCGCGCAGCCTCGTCGTGCGGCTGCACCTCGGTCTCGATGAAGCGCACCACGTTGTCGCGGAACAGCTCCAGGTCTTCGTCCATCCAGGAGCGGCGGAAATCGATCGTCATGGCTCGTCTCTCTTTCAGTTCACCTTGCGCGTGCGGTCTTTCCAGTAGGGCTCGCGCAGCACGAATTTCTGCAGCTTGCCGGCCGGCGAGACCGGCAGCTCGGTACGGAACTCCACGCTGCGCGGGCATTTGTACCCCGCGATCAGCGTCTTGCAATGGGCGATCACGGCGGCCTCGTCGATGTGCGCGCCCGGGCGCTGCACGATGACGGCGTGCACGCGCTCGCCCCACCGGTCGTCGGGCACGCCGATCACCGCGGACATGGACACGCCATCGAGCTGGGCCAGCGCGTTCTCGACCTCGGCCGAATACACGTTCTCGCCACCGCTGACGATCATGTCCTTGATGCGGTCGACCACGTAGAGGTAGCCCTCCTCGTCCAGCATGCCGCCGTCGCCGGTGTGCATCCAGCCGCCACGCAGCGCAGCGTCTGTCTCAGCCGGCTTGTTCCAGTATCCCTGCATGACCATCGGGCCGCGCGCGCAGATCTCGCCGACCTGGCCGGGCGGCAACTCGTTGTTCTCGGAGTCGCGGATGCTGATCTCGGCGATCGGCACCGACTTGCCGGCCGAGCGCAGGCGCTTGGCCTGGTGCGGGCCGGGCAGGTGGTCGTCCGGCTGGAGCACGGCGATGGTGGGCGCCAGTTCGGTCATGCCGTAGGCCTGGCAGAACTGCACGCCGGGCAGCGCCGCCATCGCCTGGCCGAGCAGCGTGGCATCGATGGGCGCGGCGCCGTACAGCACCATGCGCAGGCTCTTGAGGTCGAATTCGGCGAAGCGCGGGTGTTCGATCAGCCGCTTGACCATGGTCGGCACGAGGAAGGTTTCGGTCACCTTCTCGCGCGCGATGGCGTCGAGCACCGCCACCTCCTCGTAGTAGGGCACGATCACCTGGGTGGCCAGGCGCAGCACCATCTGCAGCGACAGGCCGCAGCCCGCGACATGGAAGAACGGCGCCGTCACCAGCGCCTGCACCTGCCAGGTGCGCGGTACGGCGGCAGCCGACGCCAGCCCGTTCAGGTACAGATTGGCGTGGGACAGCATCACGCCCTTGGGCCGGCCTGTGGTGCCGCCCGTGTACATCACGGCGGCCAGGTCGTCGCGCTCGCGGCGCAGGTCTTCCACCGGCTCGGCGGCGGCCACCAGGTCCTCGAAGGAGAGCATGCCTTCGGGCGCGGGCTCCTCGCCGACGTAAACCAGGGTCTTGAGCGACCTGGACAGGTCGCGCAGTGCGGCGACCTGCCCGGCGAAGAACTTGTCGACGAGCAGGATGCGGGTGTCGCAGTCGTCCAGCGAGTAGGCGATCTCCTGCGGACTCCAGCGCACGTTGACGGGATTGATCACGCCGCCGCCCCACCAGGTGCCGAACAGGTATTCGACGTAATGGTCGGAGTTCATGGCCAGCATGGCCACGCGGTCGCCCGGCGCCATGCCGAGCTGGCGCAGCACGGCAGCCACGCGCATCACACGGTGGTGCAGCCGCGCATAGCTGTTGCGGCGCGCGCCGAACACCACGGCCGTCGCCTGTGGCTTCTCCCGCAGCGCCCGGTGCAGGGCCTGGGTCAGTTGCATGCTCGTCTCCTCTCGCCGTACCGCGCCTTCAGCGGCCCGCCCAGCGCGCCAACAGGGCCTGCGCGTCGTGCGGCGACACGGCCGGCGGCAGCTCGGGCGGGGTGCGGCTGAAGCGCGGCGCCGGCGCGGGCTGCACCAGGCCGCCAGCCTCGGCGAAGGTGCCGCGCGCACGGTTGTGCGCATGGGCCGGGGCCTCGTCCCAGTCGAGCACCGGCGCGAAGCAGGCGTCCGTGCCTTCCAGCAGCGTGCACCATGCATCACGCGTGCGCGTGCGGAACAGGTCGGCCATGCGCAGCTTGAGCAGGGGCCAGCGGGCCTGGTCCAGCTGGGCATCGAAGGCCGGGTCTTCTGCGATGCCGCAGCGCTCGCGCAGCAGCGCGTAGAACTTCGGCTCGATCGCTCCGATGGCCACGTACTTGCCATCGGCGCAGGCGTAGGTGTCGTAGAAATGCGCGGCACCGTCGAGCAGGTTCTCGCCGCGCTGGTTGTTCCATTGGCCTGCAGACTTCATGCCGTACATCATGGCCGACAGCAGCGCTGCGCCGTCGGTCATGGCCGCATCGATGACCTGGCCCCGGCCCGATCCCTTGCTCTCGTGCAGCGCCGCGAGGATGCCGAAGGCCAGCAGCATGGCACCGCCCCCGAAGTCGCCCACATAGTTGAGCGGTGGTACCGGCGTTTCGCCGGAACGGCCGATGGCGTGCAGCGCACCGCTGATGGCGATGTAGTTGATGTCGTGCCCCGCTGCACGTGCCAGCGGGCCGTGCTGGCCCCAGCCCGTCATGCGGCCGTAGACCAGGCGCGGGTTGCGCGCGAGGCAGACGTCCGGCCCCAGCCCCAGCCGCTCCATCACGCCGGGACGAAAGCCCTCGATCAGCACGTCGGCGCGCGCGATGGTCTGCAGGAGCTGCGCGGCCGTGCCTTCGGCCCGCAGATCCAGCGACAACACCGTGCGTCCGCGCGCCAGGATGTCGTGCGGATTGCGCTGGGTTCCTGGCCGCTCCACCCGCAACACTTCGGCGCCCATGTCGGCGAACAACATCGCGCAGAAGGGCCCCGGGCCGATGCCCGCCATCTCGACCACCCGAAGTCCCTGCAAGGGTCCTGCCATCTCCTGCGCCTCCTGTGACCGGCATCTGCCAGCCTTGTCCGATGGCTGGCATCTTGGCGCCGCAGCGGGACGGCGGCATCGTCGGAACGGACGAAGTTGCCGGGTTAGGGTCATCCTCAGTGGTCAGGCCACTCGACCAATGTTGCAATCGCGGCCACTTCGACCCCAAGAGGAGACACGGCATGCAAAGACGCCATTACCTGACGCGCACGGCTGGCGCCGTCGCCGCGCTCGCCACGCTCGCATGGGGCCTGCCGGCCCTGGCTGCCTGGCCCGACCGTCCGATCACGCTGATTGTGCCCTGGGGCGCAGGCGGCGGCACCGATGCCGTGGCCCGCATCATCGGCGCCGAACTGGAGAAGGAACTGAAGCAGCCCGTCAACGTGGTCAACCGCACGGGCGGCAGCGGCGTGGTGGGCCACCAGGCCATCGCCTCGGCCGCGCCGGACGGCTACACCATCGGCATCCTGACGGTGGAGATCGGCATGATGCGCCACGCCGGGCTGACCCAGCTTTCCGGCGCGGACTACACGCCGCTGGGCCTCATGAATTTCGACGCCAACGCAGTCCTGGTGCGGGCCGATTCGCCGATCAAGACCGCTGCCGACCTGCTGGCCGCAGCCAAGGCCAGCCCGGGCAAGATGAAGGCAAGCGGCACGGGACAGGGCGGGATCTGGCACCTCGGCCTGGCGCAATGGCTGGTGGACAACAAGCTGCCCGGCAATGCCATTGCCTGGGTGCCGAGCCAGGGGGCGGCGCCCGGCCTGCAGGACCTGCTCGCCGGTGGCGTGGACGTGGTCTCATGCTCGCTGCCCGAGGCCCGCGCGCTGATCGAGGGCGGCAAGGTGCGCCCCCTGGTCCTGCTCGGCTCCAAGCCCGACGGCATCTTCCCGCAGGTGCCGCTGTACACGGACGCCAGCGGCAAGATGTGGAACGCGGGCGCCTGGCGCGGGATCGCGGGCCCCAAGGGCCTGCCCAAGGACGTGGGCGACCGGCTCTCGGCCGCGCTCAAGAAGATCTTCGACGGTGCCGGTTACCAGGATTTCCTGAAGTCGCGCGGCTTCGGCGCGCTCTACGCGGCCCCGTCGGACTTCGGCAAGTTCATGGCCGACAAGGACGCCGATTTCGCCACCGCGATGAAGGCCGTCGGCATCGCCAAGTAAGCGGATGCGCATCCATGACAGCCTGACGGGAGCGGTGCTGCTGCTCCTGTCCCTGGCCGTGCTCTGGCACATCCAGGGTTTCCCGCCGGCCGCCGGCCAGCAGTACGGCCCGGCGCTGTTCCCGGGGCTCATCGCGGGCGGACTGGCAATTGCCTCCGCGCTGTTGTGCTGGCAGGGTTTGCGCTCGGGGCAGCCGCTGCTGGTGCTCAACGACGGGGTGCGTTCGCCGCGCCATGCGGCCGCCTTCGTGGTGGCGCTGGGCGGCATGGTGTTCTACATCCTGTGCGCCGATGCGCTGGGCTTTCTGCTGTGCAGTGCCGCTGTGCTGCTGGCCCTGCAATGGGCGCTGGGCGTGCGCCCCGCGGTGGCATTCGGGGTGGCGGTGTTGGCCACGCTGGTGATCCACACCTGCTTCTACAAGCTGCTGCGCGTGCCCCTGCCCTGGGGTTGGCTGCAGCCGATCGCCTGGTGAGGGGCGCTTGATGGACGCAATCCTCCAAGCCTTCCAGATCGTGGCCACGCCGCAGGTGCTGGTGGTGATGCTGCTG
>CAJYRH010000322.1 GCA_913776795.1 uncultured Pseudorhodoferax sp.
CAGCCCGGCCGGCAGCGGCAGCCAGCCCAGCCAGCTCGACATGCCGACCAGGAACACCACGGCGTAAAGCCGGATGCCGCTGGCCCAGCCCAGCACGCCGGCCAGGGCCAGCAGCTGGGCCAGGTCGAGCGCCTGGGTCCCGGCCTGCACGGAGTTGCCTGCCTGGCCGGCGGCCACGCCCAGCCATGCGACCAGTGCGTTCCACCAATGGGTCAGCAGGTCCATGCGCGTCGGGCCTTCAGCGCACCGGCAGCCAGGCCGGCGCGCGCTTGTTCAAAAAGGACTGCACGCCCTCGCGCCCCTCGGCGCTGGCGCGGATGTCGGCGATGCCTGCCACCGTAACGGCGATCAGCGCGGCGTTGATGTCTTGCTCGGCCACGTCCTGCACCAGCTTCTTGCAGGCCTTCACGGCCTCAGGGCCGGCGTTGGCGAGGGCCTGTGCGAGTTCACCCACCTTGGCGTCCAGGGCATCGGCTGTCACCACGGCGTGGACGAAGCCGATGCGCAGCGCCTCGGCCGCGTCGAAGCGCTCGGCCGTCAGGAAGTAGCGGTGTGCCGCGCGCGGCCCCATGGCGCGGATGACGTAGGGGCTGATGGTCGCAGGGATCAGGCCCAGCTTGACCTCGGACAGGCAATAGCCCGCGGTGTCGCTGGAGACGGCGATGTCGCAGGCCGCCACCAGGCCGGTGCCGCCAGCATAGGCATCGCCCTGCACGCGCGCGATGGTGGGCTTGGGGCATTCATACAGCACGCGCAGCATTTCGGCCAGCTTGCCCGCGTCGAGCAGGTTCTCCTCGCGCGTGTAGTCCGCCATGCGGCGCATCCAGTTCAGGTCGGCACCGCCGCAGAAGGCCTTGCCCTCGGCCGCCAGCACGATGCAGCGCACATCAGAACGCGCGCCGAATTCGGTGATGGCCTGCGTGAGTTCGGCGATCAGCGCGTCGTTGAAGGCGTTGCGCACGTCCGGCCGGGCGAGCGTGATGCGTGCGACATGGTCCGCCACGGCGGTCTGCAGGTGCTGGTAGGTGCTCATGGTGCCAAAGGGTCTCGCAGGTGGTAGACAAGGTCGAGTTCGGGCACGGCCACGCCCAGTGCCGTCAACGCGGCCGTGATCTGGCCACGGTGGTGCGTGCTGTGGTTGAACACGTGGGTCAAGGTCGCAGCGAAGGGCAGATGCACCGACTCGCCACGCGTGGTGGTGTAGCCCACGGTGCCGGACCAGCGCTCTGGCGCCATGGCGGCGATCAGTGGCTCCCAGCGCGCGGCGGCGCTGCGCAACCGCTCGGCCAGCAGCGCGCGGTCGGACTCGGCCTCGTGGTCCAGCGCCAGCGCCGGGGAGCGGCCTTCGGCAAAGCGCACGAACCACAGCAGGTGCTCGCCCACCAGCAGATGGTTCAGCGTGCCGTGGATGCTGCGAAAGAACAGGCCCACGTCGCGCCGGTAGTCGTCCTCGGGCAACGCGGCCACCGCGCGCAGCAGGCGCTGCGTCGCCCAGGCGTTGTAGCGCGCCAGCAGCGTGAAATGGGCCACCGCGTCCACGGCCGCCTCACATCCGGAACACGCCGAACTTCGGCTCGGGAATCGGCGCGTTGAGCGCGGCCGACAGGCCCAGGGCCAGCACGCGGCGCGTGTCGGCCGGGTCGATCACGCCATCGTCCCAAAGCCGGGCCGTGGCGTAGTAGGGATGGCCCTGGTGCTCGTACTGTTCGCGGATCGGCGCCTTGAAGGCGGCCTCCTCCTCGGCACTCCACTGCCCGCCCTTGGCCTCGATACCGTCGCGCCGGACGGTGGCCAGCACGCTGGCGGCCTGCTCGCCGCCCATCACGCTGATGCGCGCGTTCGGCCACATCCACAGGAAGCGCGGCGAGTAGGCGCGCCCGCACATGCCGTAGTTGCCCGCGCCGAAGCTGCCGCCGATCACCACCGTGAACTTGGGCACGTTGACGGTCGCCACGGCCGTGACCATCTTGGCGCCATGGCGCGCGATGCCCTCGTTCTCGTACTTCCGGCCGACCATGAAGCCCGTGATGTTCTGCAGGAACACCAGAGGGATCTTGCGCTGGCCGCACAGCTCGATGAAGTGCGCACCCTTTTGCGCGGCCTCGGAGAACAGCACGCCCTGGTTGGCGACGATGCCCACCGGCATGCCCTCGATGTGGGCGAAGCCGCAGACCAGCGTGGTGCCGTAGCGCGCCTTGAACTCGGCGAAGGCGCTGTCGTCCACGATGCGGGCGATGACCTCGCGCACGTCGTAGGGCTTGCGCGTGTCCGCCGGGATCACGCCGTACAGCTCCTCGGCGGCGTAGCGCGGCGGGCGGCCTGGCTGCAGCGCCATCTGCGCCAGTTGCGGCGCCTTGCTGCGGTTCAGGTGGGCCACGGCCTGGCGCGCCAACGCCAGCGCATGGGCATCGTCCTGTGCCAGGTGGTCGGCCACACCCGACAGGCGGGTGTGCACGTCGCCGCCGCCCAGGTCTTCGGCCGAGACCACCTCGCCGGTGGCGGCCTTCACAAGCGGCGGGCCAGCCAAAAAGATGGTGCCCTGCTCCTTGACGATGATGGACTCGTCGCTCATGGCCGGGACATAGGCGCCACCGGCCGTGCACGAGCCCATCACCACCGCCACCTGGGCGATGCCCTGGGCGCTCATGTTGGCCTGGTTGTAGAAGATGCGGCCGAAGTGCTCGCGGTCGGGGAACACGTCGTCCTGGTTCGGCAGGTTGGCACCGCCCGAATCGACGAGGTAGATGCACGGCAGCTGGTTCTGCTGCGCGATCTCCTGCGCCCGCAGGTGCTTCTTGACCGTCATCGGGTAGTAGGTACCGCCCTTGACCGTGGCGTCGTTGCATACGACCACGCAGTCCACCCCGCTCACGCGGCCGATGCCACAAATGATGCCGGCGCAGGGCGCGCTGTCGCTGCCGTCGCGGTCGGGGTACATGGCCAGCGCGGCCAGCGGCGAGAACTCGAGGAAGGGCGTGCCCGGGTCGAGCAGCATCTGCACCCGTTCGCGTGGCAGCAGCTTGCCGCGCGCCTGGTGCTTGGCCCGCGCCGCGGCACCGCCGCCCTCCGCCGTCTGCGCCAGCTTGGCGTTCAGGTCGGCAACGGCAGCGCGCAGCGCCTCGGCGTTGGCCTGGAACTCCGCGGAGCGGACGTTGAGCTTGGTCTCCAGAACGGGCATGGGGTCTTGTCTCCAGGAAGAGGCGCCAAGCGTACCCGCTGCAGCCGTTCAATTGCAGCCACAAGGGTTGCAGATTGTGCCAGCGCCCTGGCGCCCGACGCAGACCCGGCGCGCCCCGGTTTCAGGCCGGCACGGGCGCCGGCCGGCGCCGCATCTGCCGCCGCGGCGCACGCGTGACGGCCGCCAGCGCATCGTCGCAGCCGTCGCAGACTCGGGTGCACGGCGCGCCACCTCGGTCGGCTCGGCGCAAGCGCCGGCCCCTGCCAGGATCCACAAGAACGCATGGGCAACGCCCCTCCACGGGCGCTCGCATGGAGGGACGGGCCATGGCCCACGCTGCGCCCGGCGTCTGCCCAGCGACTGCCAGGCAGCTGCCCGGCGCTGTCGGCCGCAGGCGCATCCGGCTCGCTACCATCGCCGACCATGCAAGCCATACCGCTGGGCCAGGTGCTGACGCTGTCGAATGCGCAGATCGTGATCGAGACCGCCGCCACGCTGGCGTTCGCTGCATCCGGCCTGCTGGCGGCCGCGCGCAAGCGGCTCGATCCCGTGGGGGTGTGCATCGTGGCGGGCCTGGCGGCCTTCGGTGGCGGCACGCTGCGCGACGTGCTGCTGGACCGCCGGCCCTTCTTCTGGGTCGAGCACGCGCTGTGGCTGTGGGCGCTGTTGTTGCTGTGCGTGGCGGCCATGTTGTTCCTGCGAACGCGCCATTTCGCCGCGACCGAACGCGCGATGCAGTGGCCCGACGCATTCGGCCTGGGCCTGTTCGCTGCCAGTGGCACGCAGATCGCGCTGCAGGCCGGCTCGCCGGCTGTGGTCGCCGTGCTGATGGGCACCATGACGGCCGTGTTCGGCGGGGTGCTGCGCGACATCGTCTGCAACGACATCCCACGGGCCTTCAGCGACCACCAGCCCTATGCCGTCTGCGCCTTCGTGGGCGCCTGGGTGGTGGTGCTGGGGCACCGACTGGCCATGGACGACTGGCTCGGCATGGTGGCAGGCGCCACCACTGCTCTGCTGCTGCGCGCCATGGCACTGTGGACGGGCTGGACGCTGCCGGCCTGGCACACCGGCGACGGGCCGCGCGACGGCTGATCAGGCCACTGGCAGCCACCCGGCCAGCAACCCCCAACGCCAGGCCCCCAGCACCAGCGCCAGCGCCAGCAGCCCCGTCAGCCATGGCAGCGTGCTGCGCGGCGCAAAAGGATCGCGCAGCCGGTGCGTGCCGGGGGGACGCTGCGCGGTCTGCGACAGCGAGGCACCCAGGCGCACGTTCAGCCGCATGCGGCCGTTGATGGCCCAGCCGCTGGCGTCCAGAATGGGCCCGAGGCTGCGCTCGCGCAGTTTGAGCCAGGCGATCAGCATGCTGGGCCCGGAGATCGACAGCACGATGCCCAGCACACCCATCGGGATCCACCAGCCCAGATCGACGAACTTGGTGAACAGGCCGACCAGCACTGCGCTGATGCTGCCCAGCGCAACGCCCAGGGCCGCGACCGTGCCGACGTCGAACCGCCCGCGCGCTCCCGCCGAAGCCACGGGCGTCGCCGCAGCAGGTGCGGCCTTGTCCACCTGGCTCAGCTGCCCGGCCAGGTTGCCGAGGCGGTTCTGCTGCACCGCATCGCCAGCCGCAGCCCGCTTGGCCACCTGCTCTTCGATCATGCGCAGGAACTTCTTGTAGGGCGACATGAAGGCCTGTGCGATGCTGATGGGGTTCTCGATGACCTTGACGATGCGCGCATCCCAGTCGCGTCCCTCGCGGTCGTAGAACAGTCCGTTGCGGCCCACGAACAGGAAGTCGACATCGCCGGCGGTGAAGGCGGCGGCGATCGTCATCTTTTCCTTGCCGCGCTGGCACTCGCAGTAGGCCAGGTAGGTCTTGGCCAGGCCGGCGACCACGGCGTGTTTTGCGGCATCGGCCACCTGCACCGTCAATTCGCAACTGCGCCCGTCCAGGTACAGGCGCCCGGCCTGGAACACAGCGCCCTCGCGGTGGTAGAAGGCCTCGAAGGACACGAAGTTGCGCACCAGCACCACCAGGTCGCGCTGTAGCCGCACCAGCTTTTCCAGCGCGTTCACGCGCCCCTGCTGGTCGCCGGCGGCGGTGTCCCGCGCGATGAGATCCAGCAGGCTGGCCTGGGCTTGGCCTGCATCCGCGCCGACCAGCGCGCGCAGCTTCTCGGTGCCCAGCGCCGCCACCGGGCCCGGCGGACGCCGAAGCAACCAGGCGCGGCAGGGCGCCACGAGCTCCTTCAGGCGCTGCCATCCCGCTTCGTCGAGGAGGTTGTCGGGCTGGGCGCCGAGCAAAGGCTCCACGGCACTGTCGCGCAAGGTGCGCAATGCCGACTGCCAGGCCGGATGCGCCAGCGGGCCGAGCGGCAACGCGCGCCCTGCAGCCACGGGAGCCAGCGGCAGTTGCGCCAGCGGCGGTGCGTCCAGCGCCAGTGGCTGCAACGCCTGCGTGCGCAGCAGCTCCGGCGCGGGTGCGCTGAGCGCCGCTGCAGCCTGCGGATCGTAGCCAGCCAGGCGGCAGCGTGCGAAGAAGTCTTCGACCTTGGCGTATACGGCTTCGACCGCTTGCGCCGCCGACCGCAAGGTGCCGCAGTCGCGCTCGCCTTCGGCATGCCAGGCGAACATGGCATCCACCTCCGCAAAGAAGGCCTTGACGCGGGCGGCATCGGTGCCGGACGTGCCACTTGCATCTGCCACGCCGCCCTGGGTGGCCAAGACCTGCTCGATGAGCGCGCGCAATGCGGCGTCATCCTCCGCCGTCGCCGGCACGACAATGCCATCGCCATTGAAACGCTCGCCGGACAGGTGCTTCTGCCGCTCGGCCAGCTCCGGCAGGCCGATGTCGGCGCCATCTGGTTGGCCGTGAAGGGCCAACGTGCGCCGCGCCTCCTCGGCCAACGCCCGCCCCTCCTCGCTGTCGGCCAGATCGGCCAGGGCGAGCCGGTCGCCGCCACGCAGCAGGCGCTCCGGGTCGCGCAGTCGGGCACAGGCCCATTCACAGGCAGCGATCAGTTCGGGCGCGCGGATGCGGCCGTCGTCGTCGGTGTCGACGAGGTCGAGCGTGCGGGGATCGAAATGCAGGCCGCGGGTCGGACAGGCGAGCGCAACCCAAAGCTTCTGGTCGAGCTCGCGCAGGTGGAGAAGATCTTCACCGCGGGCGATCAGTACCTGATCGACCCCGCCGGCGCGGAAAAATTGCCAGTCGTGGGGCATGGGCATGTCGGGGCAGTCGCCAAGGCGGTGCCCGTGAGAAGCAAGAACAACAAGGAAGGAACAGCGAGCGCGCAGTATGCCGCCGCGTTCCATGCCCACAGCATTGCCGTGCGGTGGGTGCACGTGCAGAACAGCGGTCAGCCTGCGTCAGATCGCAGCGCGACGCAGCAACCGGCAGACCGGGCCGACCCTGCGCACTCAGCTGTGTCACAGCTGAGACGTGTTGCTTCCACCTGCTCCGTTGAAAGGAGCCGCCCGCGTGCAGGCGGTGCGTGGGGCAAGTCTTTGATGCTTCA
>CAJYRH010000323.1 GCA_913776795.1 uncultured Pseudorhodoferax sp.
CATCGATCTGCCATGGTCGTTCTTTAACATGCACGGTCTGGAGTTTAACGGGCAGATCTCGTTCCTGAAGGCGGGGCTGTACTACGCCGATCACATCACGGCGGTGAGCCCAACCTACGCGCGTGAGATCACCCAGCCGGCGTTTGGCTACGGCATGGAAGGGTTGCTGCAGCAGCGCCACCGCGAAGGCCGCCTGTCGGGCATTCTGAACGGCGTGGATGAACAGATCTGGAGCCCGGAAACCGATCTCCTGCTGGCGGCGCGCTACGGTCGTGATTCCGTGGAAGACAAAGCGGAAAACAAACGCCAGCTGCAGATTGCGATGGGCCTGAAGGTTAACGACAAAGTGCCGCTGTTCGCCGTCGTAAGCCGCCTGACCAGCCAGAAAGGGCTGGATCTGGTGCTGGAGGCGCTGCCCGGTTTACTGGAGCAGGGCGGGCAGCTGGCGCTGCTCGGCGCGGGCGACCCGGTATTGCAGGAAGGTTTCCTTGCCGCCGCCGCGGAACATCCGGGGCAGGTGGGCGTACAGATTGGCTACCACGAGGCATTTTCGCACCGCATTATGGGCGGCGCGGACGTCATCCTGGTGCCGAGCCGTTT
Organism: uncultured Pseudorhodoferax sp.; assembly: GCA_913776795.1. The sequence continues at coordinate 601 of CAJYRH010000323.1, forward strand.
CGAACCCTGCGGCCTGACGCAGCTCTACGCGCTGCGCTACGGCACCGTGCCCATCGTGCGCCGCGTGGGCGGCCTGGCCGACACCGTGGTCGACGCCACCGAGGATGCGCTGGCACGCGACCTGGCCACCGGCTTCCAGTTCGGTGCTGCCACGGCGGACGCGTTGGGCCGCACGCTGCAGCGCGCCGTGCTGGCCTACCGCCGGCCTGCGCTGTGGCAGCAGTTGATGCGCCGCGGCATGGCGCAGGACTTCTCCTGGGAGCCGGTGGCGCAGCAGTACCTTGCGCTTTACCGGGAAGCCATCGCCGCACTTTGAGCGTGCTGTCGGCGCTGGCCATCGCCAACGACCGCTCACTGCGCCGGCTGGTGCTGCCGTTGCGGCAGCTGACACTGGTCACAGGCCCCGACGGCAGCGGCAAGTCCAGCGTCTGCCGTGCGCTGCGCATGCTGGCTGCGGTGGCGCAGGGCGGCATGGTGCGCTCGCTTGCACGCAGCTGGGCACCACGACGACGGTGCCGAGCGACGATGGCCGCGGCCTGGCAGACCATCCGCGACATCGGCGACCGTGCCGCACTCGACGCCGCCGTCGAGGACGCCTTTCCGGGCGCCTGTGTGCAGATCGATGTCCTGGGCGAGCGCTTTGCGCTCCGCATGCGCCAGCACGGCCTGTTGCGCCCGCTGGACTCGGCCGAGATTTCCGACGCCACGCTGCGCTACCTGCTCTGGATCGCCGCACTGCCGACCCCGCGGCCGCCCGCACTTCTGGTGCTCAACGAACCCGAAACCAGCCTGCACACGGACCTGCTGCCCGCGCTGGGAGTGGCTCGCGCGCTGCATCAGCGGCCCTGCAGGGCCGCTCCCACCAGCGCCAGGAAGCGCTGCCCCAGCCGGGACGGCGGCCGGTTCAGGTTGCTGACGCTGTAAATGGGAAAGCGCGGCGCATCTGGCACCTCGCGCAGCACGAGTCCTTCGGGCCGGTGCGCCCGCGCCGACAGCTCGTCGACGAAGGCAACGCCGGTGCCGCTGGCCGCCATGGCGCAGGCCGCGTAACCGGAGCGCACCTCGGCCGCCACCTGGCGCGCGATGCCGCGCTGCTCGATCCAGGCGTCGATGACGCGGCTCTGCGGGGCCTCAGGGCTGTAGACGATCAGGCGCTGGCGCAGCGCCGCATCGAGGTCCAGCACGGGGCCGGACGCGAGCGCATGGCCCTGAGGCAGCGCGCACATCAGCGTCCAGTGGCCGATCTCGCGCACCTGAAGCACGGGGTGGTCCAACGGCGCGCTGGAGATGGCCACGTCGGCCTCCTCGGCCACCAGCAGCTGCACGATCTCGCGCGTGGGCAGCGATTCGAAGAACACCTTCGAGTGCGCGAACTCGGCGAGCAGGGCGGCCGTGGCGCGCGGCACCAGTTGCAGCCCGGTGTTGGCGCTGGACAGCACGCGCAGCGTCTCGTGGGCGCCGAAGCGCAGATGCGCCGAGACGTTCTGCACATGCTGCACGCCGCGGTAGACCTGGTCGATCGCGCCCTGCAGCGTGCGCGCCTCGGGCGTCGGCACGAGCCGACCGTTGCGGCGCTCGAACAGCGCCACGCCCAGGCGGATCTCCAGGTGCCGGATCAGCCGGCTCACGCCGGGCTGCGACACGTGCAGCAGCCTGGCCGCATTGGTCGTCGAGCCGGTCGTCATGACGGCGCGGAAGACTTCGATCTGGCGCAGGTTCATCGCGCAGCCTATTCCATCGATGCCCAGGGATAACCCTGGAGAAGAACACGATGTTATAGCGGCCGCGGCGATCGGTATTGGACCCGGCGCGGGGCGCTTCCTACGATGGCGGCCTCTCCTTCATCCTCCAAGAGACAAGCATGACCCGTTGGATCCGTCTGGCCACGCTGGCCGCAGCCGCCGCGCTCGCGATCGGCACCGCCCAGGCCCAGAACTACCCGAACAAGCCCATCAACATGGCCGTGGGCTTTGCGCCCGGCGGCTCGGGCGACATCCTGGCCCGCCTGGTGTCGACCAGACTGGCCACCGCGCTGGGCCAGCCCGTGGTGGTGGAGAACCGGCCCGGCGCCGGTGCCACCATCGCCACCAGCTACGTGGCGTCCGCACCGGCCGACGGCTACACGCTGCTGTTCGTGACCAGCGGTTTCCCGGGCAGCACGGCGCTGTACCCCAAGCTCAAGTACGACACGGTCAAGAGCTTCGCGCCCGTGGCCAAAGTCGGCGCTTCGCCGGTGGTCGTGGTGGTGCCAGCCAGCCAGCCCTACCAGAACGTCGGCGAAGTGCTGGCCGCCGCGCGCAAGGCGCCCGGCAAGCTCAACTACGCGGCCGGCGGCGGCGGCGCCACGACCACCAGCTTGGCGGCCGAGTTCCTCAAGAGCGAGGCCAGGGTCGACATGGTGATGGTCCCGTACAAGGGCTCCGGCCCTGCGCTCACGGCCCTGCTGTCGAACGAGGTCGATCTGGGCTTCGACATTCCGTCCAGCGCGTTGCCGCACATCCAGTCGGGCAAGCTGCGCGCGCTGGCGGTGACCACGGCCAGGCGCTCGGCCGTCCTGCCGAACGTGCCCACGGTGGCCGAACTCGCGCTGCCGGGCTTCGAGGTCACGGGCTGGTTCGGCGTGCTGGCGCCGGCCGGCACGCCAGCGCCCGTCATCGAGCGGCTGAACAAGGAGATCAACGCTGTGCTGGCACAGCCCGACGTGAAGGAGCGCCTGGCCAGCATGGGCGTGGAGCCGGCGCAGGGCAGCCCGGCCGACTTCGCAGCGCTGATCGCGAGCGAGACACGGCGCTATGGCGAGGCGATCCGCCGCCTGGGACTGACCGCCGAATGAGCAGGGAACTCACAGCCGAACTGGTCGTCGTCGGCGGCGGCGTGGGCGGCATCGCCGCCACTTTGGCGGCCTGCCGGCTGGGCAAGCGCGTGCTGCTGGTCGAGGAACTCGACTGGCTGGGCGGGCAGCTCACGGCCCAGGGCGTGCCGCCCGACGAGCACCCCTGGATCGAGGTGCTGACAGGCTCGCAGAGCTATGCCGAACTGCGCCAGGCCATCCGTGCCTACTACCGCGAGCACCTGCCTTTGAACGCCGCGGCGCGGGCCCAGGTCCGGCTCAACCCGGGTCAAGGCAATGTGGGCACGTTGTGCCACGAGCCCTGGGTGGCCGTGCGCGTGATCGACCAGATGCTGGCACCGCATGAGGCCGCCGGCCGGCTGACCGTGCTGCGCCGCCACCGTGTGCTGCGCGCTGAAACCACCGGCGACCACGTGCGGGCGCTGACCGTGCTGGATCTGGACCAGGACCGCCAGCACGTGCTGCGCGCGCCGCTGTTCATCGACGCCACCGAGATCGGCGACCTGCTGGAGCAGGCCGGTGTCGAGCACGTGTTCGGCGCAGAGGCGCAGTCGCGCACGCAGGAGCCGCAAGCGCTGCGCGAGGCCGATCCCTTCGACCAGCAGGCCATCACCTGGTGCCTGGCCTGCGACTACCTGCCCGGCGAGGACCACCGCATCGACAAGCCGGCTGGCTACGGGCGCCTGCGCACGCTGCAGCTGGACTGCTGGCCCGGCCCGCAGTTCAGCTGGACGCTCTCCGACTTCGTCACGCACCAGCCGCGCGAGCGGCCGCTGTTCGCGGGCCCCACGGACGCCGAATCGCTGTACGACCTCTGGCACGCCCGGCG
>CAJYRH010000324.1 GCA_913776795.1 uncultured Pseudorhodoferax sp.
TGGCGGAGGTCGAGGCCGAGATGCTGGCCACGCACCAGGGCTTCTGGGAGAACCGTTGAGCGCGCCGCCCCTGACCACCGGACCGCAAGGTCGTTACACAAAAATTGACGAGTCACCGACCGGGCGACTGCACAATCGGCACACCTCGTGTTGACGGAGGATCCCATGCCGCTGGACTATCTCGCCCGGCTCGAACGGGCCCGCTTCCCCCTGCTGGTGCGAAAGGCCAGCGATGTCGACAAGGTGCGCGTGCTCAAGGCCGCCGAATACATCACCGCCTCGGTGCCGCTGGGGCCGCTGAACAGCGCCTTCGGCGATGAAGGCGAGGCCGTGATCTTCGGCCTGACCGAGCGCGGCGAACTGGCGCTGCGCAGCCCTGCGCCGCCGCCCGAGGCGCCGCTGCAGCGCGGAAGGCGCAGCAGCCTGGAGGACTGATCCTCTCGCTGTGCCGTAGGCCGTCGCCGGTTAGCCGACCGGTGCGGCGCAGCAGGCGTGCACGGCCCCAGAGGCTCGGTCCTGGCTGCGGTGCGATCGGTCGAGCGGATGGTCGGTTGGCGGGTTGGTCGGCTGCGCGCGGCACCGCACAATGCGTCGCGCCGCGCGGCGCGATGGACCGCCCAGGGCTGAAAGGCGCGGACGTTGCTACCGAAGCGCGCATGCGAAATTCTGACCACGCCCGTGCCATGGCATGGCATGGCATGGCATGGCATGGCGGGAGAGAACCATGGACCGCAGCTCGGGGTGTAGGCGCGGACCGCAAGCGTCCGTCACCCAATCGCCCGCACGGGACGGGCTCTTCGGACAGCCCGCCAGGCTCCGGTACATTCGGCCCGATGTTGCACCGCAGAACCCTTTTGACCGCTGGCGGCACGACCGCCGCGCTGGCCGCGCTGGGGCTGTCGCCCCGGGCCATGGCGCAGGCCGGCCTGAAGCTCGGCTCGGCCACGCCGTTCTCGTTCGACGACCTGGTCGCGCGTGCCCGCGCACTGGCCGCCAAGCCCCATGCACCGCCGCCACCGCTGCCCGCCGATGTGCTTGAGCGCATTGACTACGATGCCCACGGCAAGCTCAGGTACAAGACCGAGTTCGCGCTGTTCAAGGACGGGCCCGGGCCTTTCCCGGTGACCTTCTTCCACATGGGCCGCTATTTCCAGACGCCAGTGCACATGCATGTGCTGGACAAGGCCGGCGGCAGCGCACAGGGCCGCGAGATCCTCTACGACCCGGCCTACTTCGAGATGCCGGCCGACAGCCCGGCCAAGGCCCTTCCCCAGGGCGCAGGCTTCGCGGGCTTCCGCTTCCAGGAAAGCCGCGCCGGCGACCAGGCCAAACTGCCCTGGCAGGGCAACGACTGGGTCGCCTTCCTGGGCGCCTCGTACTTCCGCGCCATCGGCGGCCTGTACCAGTACGGCCTGTCGGCGCGCGGCGTGGCGCTGGACGTGGCCGTCAACGGCAAGAACGAAGAGTTTCCCGCCTTCACGCAGGTCTGGTTCGAGCCGCCGGCCGACGGCAGCAACACGGTGGTGGTCTACGCGCTGCTCGAAGGCCCCAGCATCGCCGGTGCCTACCGCTTCCAGATGCGGCGCGACCAGGCCGTGACCATGGACATCGACTGCAAGCTGTTCCTGCGCCAGGACGTGGCGCGGCTGGGCCTGGTGCCGTTGACCTCGATGTACTGGTACTCCGACAAGCTCAAGCCCACCGGCATCGACTGGCGCCCCGAGGTGCACGATTCCGACGGCCTGGCACTGTGGACCGGCGGCGGCGAGCGCATCTGGCGCCCGCTCAACAACCCGGGCAGCACCGGCATCTCGGCCTTCGGCGACAAGTCGCCCAAGGGCTTTGGCCTGATGCAGCGCGACCGCAACTTCGACCACTACCTGGACGGCGTGAACTACGACAAGCGGCCCAGCCTGTGGGTGGAGCCGCTGTCGGACTTTGGCGAGGGCGCCGTCGAGCTCGTCGAGATCCCCACCGACGACGAGATCCACGACAACATCGGTGCCTTCTGGGTGCCCAAGGCGCCCGCCAGGGCCGGCGCCAGCTACGACCTGCGCTACCGCCTGCATTGGGTGGCCGAGGAGCCCTTCCCCTCACCACTGGCGCGCTGCGTGGCCACGCGCATCGGCCGTGGCGGCGTGCCCGGCCAGCCGCGTCCGCAGGGCGTGCGCAAGTTCATGGTCGAGTTCCTGGGCGGTCCGCTGGCCAACGTGCCCTTCGGCGTGAAGCCCGAGGCCGTGCTGAGCGCGCCGCGCGGCAGCTTCTCCTACGTCTTCACCGAGGCGGTGCCGAACAACGTGGCGGGGCACTGGCGCGCCCAGTTCGACTACACGCCCGAGGGCAACGCACCGGTGGACCTGCGGCTGTTCCTCAAGCTTGGCGACCAGACGCTGTCCGAGACCTGGCTGTACCAGCTGCTGGTCTAGCGCCATGGCCTGGCACGCCAGCCTGGCGCTGGACTACCGCCTCGAAGCCGGCCGCAGCGTCGCGCGCCACTGCCACCAGGGACCTCTGCGCGTTCTGCAGAGCCTGTATCCCGAGCACGAGGGCATCTGCCACAACGTGCTCGTGCACCCGCCGGGCGGGCTGGTGGGTGGCGACGTGCTGGACATCCGTGTCGACGTGGGCGAAGGCGCACATGGCCTGCTGACCACGCCCGGCGCCGCGCGCTTTTACCGCAGCGCAGGCGAGACGGCCGCGCAGCACACGAGCCTGTCGCTGGCAG